>JALZMD010000244.1 GCA_030858375.1 Chloroflexota bacterium | reverse complement strand
TCACCGTCATCGTCTCGAGTCCAACCGCCAGCGACTCCTCGTCGATATCGAAGCGCGGGTGGTGGTGACCCCAGACAAGACCGCGGTCTTCATTCTTGCTGCCGACCTGGAACATCGCTCCGGGCCGGTCGAGGAGGAAGTAAGCGTAGTCCTCGCCTCCCATCGAGGGCGGGACCGTAACCACTTTGTCGGCGCCAACGACCTCAGTGGCCGCCTCGCGGACAAGGGCTGCCGCCGCGTGATCATTGATCGTGGCGGGATAGCCACGGGTGTACTCGATCTCCACGGTCGCGCCGCCGGCCTCGGCGACCCCCTGGATCACGGCCGTCACGCGCTGTTCGGCGAGGTCACGGATTTCCGGGGTCAGCGTCCGGACCGTGCCACCGATCGTGGCAACATCCGGGATGACATTGAATGCCTCACCAGCGTTGAAGTATCCGACCGTGACCACGCAGCTCTCGATTGGATCGACGGTGCGCGAGACGACCGTTTGCAGGGCGCTGACGATCTGGGCGCCGATCACGATTGGGTCGATCGCGCGGTGAGGGGAGGCAGCGTGGCCGCCCTTGCCCTGGATCGTGGCCCGGAACGAGTCCGGGGCGGCGAGGATCGGGCCGCTGGCAATGGTAATGACACCGAGCGGTTGATGCTGAGCCATGTGAAGCGCAAACGATGCGTCGACGTGGGGATCCTCCATCACACCTTCCTCGATCATCCCCTTGGCGCCGCCGGGGAAGTGCTCCTCCGACGGTTGGAACAGCAGCTTGACGGTTCCGCCGAACTCATCGCGCCGCGCCATCAGGGTCCGGGCCAGGCCCAGGAGGATGGCCGTGTGGGCGTCGTGCCCGCAAGCATGCATGACGCCATCGTTTTGCGACCGGTACTCGACGTCGTTTTCTTCGTGGATTGGGAGCGCATCCATGTCGGCGCGAACGAGCACGACCCGGCTTTCGCCGGCACCCGTACCGCGAACCAGACCTGTAATGCCGGTCTGGTTGATGCCCGTGCGGATGTCCTCGACTCCCAAGGCCTGTAGCCGCTCGGTCACGAACTTCGCCGTGTTGAATTCCTGGAAGCCAAGTTCCGGGTTTTCGTGCAGGTAGCGGCGATCCGCCACCAGGCCCGGCAGGATTTCATCGATCTCGTTATGCAGGCGGGTCGAGGTAACCATCGTCGTTGTGTCTCCTAATCCTGAAATGTGTGAACCGGTTTTTACCTGTGCTGGCGGGCACCTTACCAGAATGGCGCGGTTCCGGGAACGATGCGACCAACGCAGCAGGTCCAGACCGGGTCCGGAGGCAGGGGTGGTAGCATGAACCGATCAGGATTCCGCCGTACGCACGGCACAGCCACCAATCCGGTTGGGGTGAGAGAGCAGGCATGACGGAAGAAGAGGCCATGGCACTCGCCTGGAAAGCCATCGAACTGGTGGGGGGCACGCGCTCGATCTACCGAAATCCGCGCCAGGCCTTCAGTGCCCATTCTCGCCGGATGGTCGATGTGGACGAGGACAAGGTCGAAATCCGCTATGGTGAGATTTCGACGCCGGCGGTCGCGACCGTCAGCGGCTGGATTTTCGAGATCCACGATGAGGACATTGAGGTTCTAATCCGCCCGCCGAAACCGCGAGGACCACAATGACTGCGCGCAGCGCTTGATCGTCACCCCGCCGGGAGCGTCAGCGACCAGAGGGATCTCTTCGCCGCATGGTTTCGCGCGGCGACAAAGATCGTTCGGTTCGCATCGGCGAATAGGTCCCTCCTCTCGCCTGCGACTCACTGCGGGATGACGTTCAAAAAGCTTCGCTCCGAGCCCAGCGAAAATGTGCATCGATACTCACTCGAGATCATCCGACTTGAGCCTCCGTTGGTGGGTCAACACATGGCTCGATGTGCCAGATGACTTCGTCGCCACCGTGCCAAACGAGCTCCCCGACGAAATCAGCCAGATTCGAACCCGGCACGTAGTAAGTGTTTTCGTGGGCGATGATGCGCTCGGTTTCGAGCCGTGTCACGATCTTGTAGAACGGTGGACGTTTCGCCCGGGCCACCTCGATTGGCTCGCCATGCTGATAGTGGTACCGGCTGCCCTGAGTCACGCTCGCCCAGTCCACGTCGGCCCAGCCACTGCCATCCGGGTTGTCCGGGATCCAAAACTTGGGCCGGTCGTGGTTTTCGGCCATCAGCCTGTCTCCAGCCGGCGGTAGCGGCCCTCGTAACTCAGGAGTGGATCATCGGTATCCGGCCCGAGCCCGCCGCTCACGATCTCAAGCAAGACGAGGATGTGATCCCCGATCTCCTCCCTGGATGCTACCCGTCCCATGCACCAGGCAAGCGCCTCCTCCAGAATCGGCACCTCGTTTTCAATCCGGTGACGGATGCCGGTAAAGCGCGCATCCGGGACTGGCGCGCGACCCGCAAACCGCTCGGCCGGAAACTCATGACTCGACTCCAGCATGCTGACGCCAAGCGACGTGCCAACCTCAGCCAGCAGTTGGAACGTATTCGATGTGGCCAAAGCAATCGCCAGGATCGGCGGTTCCTGGGAGACCGCCATGAGCGAGGTGACAGTCACGCCCCGAAACCCGGCGTCAGCGTCCGTCGCCGTCACGACGGCGACTCCACTCGCCCAGCGACGCCGCAGCCTAGCCGCCAGTTCGTCTATGGTCGCGGGAGCCGTTCGCGATGCATCGCCTGCTCCCACGCGAACAATGCCTCCACCGCTGCTGTTGCGCGGCTCCACCTTGTCGGATTCCTCACTCATCGGCGCGGCGATCCAGGTCTTCCAACACAGACCGGGCATATTCCACGATCAGGTCGAAGGCGCGATCATGGGATACGGGACGCTCTCCGGTGGAGCGATCGCGGACGGTTATGTGGAGATCGTCGTGCAGGCGGAAATGCCGCCAGGTTTCGGCGGCAGGCTGCATATCCACCTTGAGGGCGACCGCCACATCCTCCGGCGAGAGTTTGTTCAGGTGCTCCCGGATGTCGTTGAGCGGCATCCGCTCGTCCTTGAGGTGCTGGATGTATCGCAGGCGAAGCAGATGGTCAGCATCGTAGACCGCTGTCGGGCCCCGACCGTAGGCGGGCTGGAGGAGTCCCTGCGATATGTAATAGCGGATCGTGCGTGCGGTCACGCCTGACTCCGCCTCCAGATCCGGCATGGTGTACCGGTGCGGATGGGGCCGCTCGTAACGGCGGAGGCTGCCGGGCGGCAGACGACGGTCATCGTGCACGGCGCGGCCCTCCCCACGTGTGGGCTGTAGTCCAGGACTGGTCGTGTCGTTGTCGTGCGTCGCTCTGCATCATCCTCGTAGAATACGCTACGGCAGCGCCCGGTTGGCGCCAATTCCTTATCAGGATCCGGGGATGGACAAGAGTTTGAATGGATAGTGTGGCGCTGGTCTGGTTTGGGATTGCCGGTGGAGCCTTCGTCTTCGCCATGTCACTGCTGTATCAGCGGTATGTGAAAAAGACGCCCCACGCCGTACAGTCCCGGGGGTCGTTCGCGATGTTCGCGGCGATCATGGTGCTCTTTGCGGTCGGCGCGGCATTCGCGGGTATTGCTTCAACCGGCGGTTAGGCTTAGCCGATCAGCCGGAGCCTCAGTAGAACCTGTGGTCCCCAACGACTACCTCCATCGAGTTGGTAAACGTCCTCGAGGTTGGTCAGCGATCCACCCATGTCGATCGAATCGTGGTCACGAGTCAATCCTTTGGCGCTTGATCCCGAGGATGCGTGAGAGTCGACAATAGGCCGTCACCGTGTCACCTGGAGTACCCCGATGCAGGCAAGTGACCAGAACATATGTTCGGGCGCGGCCAGTTCGATGCTGGTAAAATGAAAGGTGTTATTCGGCAGGCTGACCCGAATTCCTGATTCAGACACAATCGAAATCGGCCGAAAGGATGGTTGTCTCCATTAGCGTCCTTGCCCGTCATCTCTCGGTGCCATTGCGTCGGTTTGGCCCATACCTCTGGCTCGTCCTTATTCTCGGTCTGACGGTTTATTTCGGCATAGGCCAAAAGGCCGAAGTGGCCCGCATCCGCGACACAATCACGGGCGCCAGGTTCGAGTGGATCCTCGCCCTGATCGGTCTCGAAATCGTGATCCTCGCCCTGGTCGCCGGTGCGTACCGGTCCCTCCTCAACAAACTTGGTCACAAGGTTCGGCTGGACACGCTGGTCGGCGTTCACCTCAAACGCGTCGTCGTGGGGACGGTTACGCCGGTTGGCGGACCGTCGTCGGTGTTGATCTTCGTTCACGCGTTGCGGAGCCGTGGCGTTCGCCCGGCGGACGCCTTGCTGGCCGTCTCGATCAAGAGCGTCATCGGCAACATTGCCTTCCTGATCCTCCTTCTGCCGGTACTTTTCGTCCAGGAACCTTCGCCGTTACTAATCGCCGGCACGGGCGGGTTGATCCTGCTGGTCGCCGCGACCGCCGCTATCCTGGCGATGGCCCTGCGTTCGAAGAAGCCGCCAGCCTGGCTCCTTTCGCGGTTACCGCGAAAGGGCCTCAAATTCCTTGCCCAAACTCGAAGTCACGAGATCTCGATCCCGGCTCTCGGCGGCCCGTTCGTGATCATGATGGCCACGAAGCTGGCCGGCGTGATGATGCTCTTCTTTGCGCTACGAGCGGTCGGCCACAGCCCGGATATCCAGGTACCGTTGATGGCCTATGTGGTCGGCATGGTCTTCCTGATGGTCGCGCCCGTCTTCCAGGGGATTGGCTTCGTCGAGGTCAGCATGGCGGTTGCCTTGCAGAAGCTCGGCGTCCCGCCCGCGGCCGCGATTGGCGCCACGTTGCTGACCCGGGCCGGTGAACTCTGGCTGCCCCTGATCGCTGGCATCGCCTTCCAGGCATTTGAAACGTTAACCAGCCGGTTCGCGCGACGACCCAGACCAGTGCCGGTCCCAGTCGTCGCGGGCCCCCGTCGCCGGACCCCGATCGTTCCCGCGCAAACCGGCCACCTGGACCTTCCGATCGGTTGAATCGACGTGGGATAATGGAAGGCAGGTAGACAGCGTCTTCACCGGTTTGGTGTTGAGGAACGCTGCTTTTCTTCACGTTCGATAGCTAGCGCACATTTCGAAATGGGCGGTTCCAGGAACCGTCTCACAGTCGATTGTCCAGGAGGAACCACGTGGCCCGTGCCACCGAGCAAAACACCAGCCTTGAAACGCAGTCCATCAATGCAATCCGCACGCTTTCCATCGACGCCGTGCAGGCAGCGAATTCTGGCCACCCTGGGTTGCCGATGGGGGCTGCGCCGATGGCCTACGTGCTTTGGCAAGAATTCCTCAAGCACAACCCGCGCGATCCACAGTGGCCAGACCGCGACCGGTTCGTGCTCTCTGCTGGACACGGCTCGGCCCTGATCTACTCCCTGCTCCACTTGACCGGCTACGATCTCTCGCTGGATGACCTCAAGGCCTTCCGGCAACTCGGTTCGAAGACGCCGGGCCACCCGGAACGCGGGCACACCCCGGGGGTTGAAGTAACGACCGGTCCGCTTGGCCAGGGTTTCGCCAACGGGGTCGGGTTCGCGATCGCCGAACAATTCCTCGCGGCGAAGTACAACCGGCTCGATCACGAAATCGTCGATCACCACACGTACGGGATCGTCTCCGACGGAGACGTGATGGAGGGCGTTGCGTTCGAGGCAGCGGCGATCGCCGCGAATCTCAAGCTCGGCAAGCTGATCTATCTTTACGACCAGAACCACATTACCCTCGCCGCTTCGGCTAACGTCTCGTTCCGCGAAGATGTACCGGCTCGCTTCGAGGCGCTTGGGTGGCACGTGCTCTCAGTCGACGGCATGGACACTGACGCGGTGCGCCAAGCGCTCGAAGAAGCCAGGGCCGAAATCGGCCGGCCGACGCTGATCGCGGCCCGTACCACAATCGGTTTCGGCTCACCGAACAAGGCTGGGACCTTCGGCGTGCATGGCTCACCCCTTGGACCAGACGAGGTTACGGCGACCAAGGAGAACCTGGGCGTGCCGACCGAGCCCGCGTTCTTCGTGCCCGACGAAGCGGCCCAGCACTTCCACAAGGCGCTCGACCGGGGCGCCGAGCTCGAAGCCCAATGGCGCGTGCGGTTCGATGCGTACAAAGCCGCCTATCCCGCCGAGGCCGCCGAGTTCGACACGGCCATGGCGGGCGAACTGGCCAAGGGATGGGATGCGGACATTCCCACCTGGAACTCCGGCGACAAGCCGGTTGCCACGCGCAAGGCGTCCGGCGAGGTGATGAATGCCTTCTACAAGCACCTGCCCACCTTCATGGGCGGCTCGGCCGACCTCAACCCATCGACGAACACCGTGCTCAAGGGGGGCGGCGACTTTGGTAACCCGATGACACTGGCAGAAGGTGAACAGGGCCTTTCCGGCGGTGAGTGGAACTACCAGGGCCGCAACATTCATTTCGGAATTCGCGAACACGGTATGGGCAGCATCGTCAACGGCATGGCCGCGCACGGCGGAATCATGCCATTCGGCTCGACCTTCCTCGTCTTTTCCGACTATATGCGACCAGCGATTCGCCTGGCGGCCCTGAGCCACCTCCATTCGATCTTCGTATTCACGCACGACAGCGTCGCGGTTGGGGAAGACGGGCCAACCCACGAGCCGGTCGAGCAGGTGATGTCGCTGCGGTTGATCCCAGGCCTGACCGTACTGCGGCCCGCGGACGCCAATGAAACCGCCGAAGCCTGGAAGCTGGCGATCTCGCGCAAGGCGGCCACGGCCCTGATCCTCAGCCGCCAGGACCTGGCGGTTCTCGATCGCAGTGGCGCGAACGGCGACGTTTCGAAGGGCGGCTACATCCTGTCCGACAGCGACGGCGCGCCGGAAGTGGTGCTGATGGCAACCGGCTCTGAGGTCGAGCTTGCAACCATGGCCCGCGACCAGCTCAAGGGGATGGACGTTAGTGCCCGGGTGGTCTCGATTCCGAGCTGGGAACTCTTCGAAGCCCAGGGCAACGACTGGAAGTCCAAAGTCCTTGGGCTGGACGGCACACCGCGCGTTTCGATCGAGGCCGGCTCGACGCTCGGCTGGTCGCGGTACACCGGCTCGAACGGCGTGAGCGTCGGCATCGACACCTACGGCGCATCCGGTCCCGGCAAGGAGGTACTCAAGCACTTCGGAATGACGAAGGAGCATGTGGCAGCGGTAGTGCTTCGCCTGCTTGGGCGAACCGGTGAAGCCGATGAACTCGACGCCGAATTTATCCAGGGCCAGGAAGCGGCCGGCACCCAGCCTGGCCCGACCGAGGGGCACTCCTGATACCCATCATGAGCCATCACCTGGTGACTGAAAGGACCTGACGAATGAGCACGAATACCATCAAATCCCTCCACAAGGAGGGTCAAAGCGTCTGGCAGGACGACATCAGCCGCGACATGCTGACATCGGGACTGCTCCAGGAACGGATCGACCTCGGGATCCGAGGCGTCACCTCCAACCCCACGATCTTCCAGAAGGCGATCGCGAGCGGTCACGCGTACGACGAAGACATCACCCGCCTGCTTGGCGAGGACCTGGCCACTGAAGAGATCTTCCAAACGCTGGCGGTCAAGGACATCCAGGACGCCTGTGACCTGTTCCGACCGATCTACGACGAATCGAACGGCGAAGATGGGTTCGTCTCGCTCGAAGTGCTGCCCAGCCTCGCCCGCGATACGGAAGGCACGCTCGCCAACGCCCGCGTCCTGTGGAAGGCGGTCGACCGCCCGAACCTGATGGTCAAGGTGCCGGGCACCGACGAGGGCGCCCCGGCGATCGAGGAGCTGCTCTTCGAGGGCATGAACATCAACGTGACACTCCTCTTCTCACTCGCCAATTACGAGCGGGTGGTCACGGCCTACATTTCCGCCATTCAGCGCCGGTTCGATGCGGGACTGCCGGTCGACCGGATCGCCTCAGTTGCCTCGTTCTTCGTAAGCCGGGTTGATACCGCGGCCGACAAGCTGCTCGATGCTGTGGGGAACGACGAGGCGAAGGCGCTCAAAGGCAAGGTCGCGGTCGCGAACGCGCAACTGGCGTACGAGCGGTTCGAGTCGATGTTCAGCCGCGACACCTTCCGTAAGCTTGCAGCCGCCGGCGCGAAGGTCCAGCGGCCGCTGTGGGCCAGCACCGGCACGAAGAACCCAGACTACAGCGATGTGCTCTATGTCGAAATGCTGATCGGGCCGGATACGGTTAACACGATGCCGGTCGCCACGATCAAGGCTTTCCTCGATCACGGGACCGTCGCTCGCACGGTGGATGCCGACTATGCCGCCGCCCACAAGGTTGCGCAGGACCTGGGCCTGACCGGCGTCTCGCTGGAAGAGATCACGACCCAGCTGGAAGTCGACGGCATCAACACCTTTATGAAGTCGTATGATGAACTTCTGGCCGGGGTCGAGGCCAAGCGCGAGGAACTCGCGCACGTTTCCGGCGACAACTAGAGCCTCTGTTTCTTCAAGTGACGGTTGCCGGTACGGTCGATTTCGTCACCCTGAGCGTAGCGAAGGGTCCCCACGCGAAGCGCATCGACCGGAGGTCGATCACGGGCTGGTGGGTGTGCACGTCAGATCATGACCATTACCATGCCCAGAGCGGCGACAGCGTCCCCGAGCGCTTCGCGCAGGGATACCGCTTCGCTGCCTCGCAAGCTCGGAATGACGATCTAGTGACGGGCCAAGTGCAGTCAATGCGACATTGAGACAGTAGTGGAAAGCGGAGTGCAGCGGGATGGTTGATTCGGTACAAGGCAAGCGGCACGTGGGCGTCGTCGGTTTGGCGGTCATGGGAGAGAACCTGGCGCTCAACATTGAGCGTAACGGCTTCGCGCCCGCAGTCTACAACCGGACCGCGGCGCGCACGGAGGAATTTCTCGCCACGCGTGGTAAAGGCAAGGACGTACTCGGCACGTTCACCCTTGAAGAATTCGTGGCGTCGCTGGAGCGGCCGCGCCGGATCCTGCTGATGGTGAAGGCCGGCGCGCCGGTCGATGCCGTGATGGAGGAACTCTCCCCTTTCCTTGAAGAAGGAGACATCCTGATCGACGGGGGCAACTCGCTGTTCGTAGACACCGAGCGGCGCTCGAAGGAAATTGCCGACCGCGGGTTCCAGTTTGTCGGGATGGGAGTCTCCGGAGGCGAGGAGGGCGCACTTTGGGGGCCCTCAATGATGCCCGGCGGACCAGCTGAAGCCTACGAAGCGCTCCGCCCGATGCTCGAAGCGATCGCTGCCAAGTCTGAATACGGCGCTTGCGTCACTCACATCGGCCCCGGTGGGTCTGGTCATTATGTCAAAATGGTGCACAACGGCATCGAGTACGGCGATATGGAGCTCATCGCCGAAGTCACCCATATCATGCGCCAGGCGCTTGGGATGACGATGCCGGAGATCGGTGCCGTGTTCGAGCGGTGGAACACCGGCAAGCTGGAATCGTTCCTGATCGAGATCAGTGCCAAGGTCGCGAAGCACATCGATCCGGATACCGGCAAGCCACTCGTCGACGTCATTCTCGACAAGGCCGAGCAAAAGGGAACGGGCCGATGGACGAGCATCAACTCCTACGAGTTGGGAACGCCGATCCCGGTGATTGACGCCGCCGTGATCGCACGGGCGATCTCGGCGTTCAAACCGCAACGGGAATACGCCAGCACGATCCTCACCGGGCCTGGCTCCGACGGTCAGGAACTGCCATCGGTCCCCGATCGTAAAGCAACGATTGATGCCCTCGAAGACGCCCTTTACTTCTCCAAGATCTCATCGTACGCGCAGGGCATGGCGCTGCTCAAGGTGGCTTCGGACACCTACAATTGGGATCTCAATCTCGCCGAAGTTGCCAGGATCTGGACCGCAGGCTGCATCATCCGGGCTCGTCTGCTGGCGCCGATCATGGATGCCTACACGACCGACCCGGACCTGGGCAACCTTATGTTCGACCCGTTCTTTACCGGTGAGATCAACGCCTCCATGCCACAAGTGCGCAGGGCGATCCACACCGCGCTCGATTTCGGGATCCCGATGCCGGCGATGAGCGCGGCACTGAACTACGTCGATGCCTACCGCTCGGCGGTGTTGCCGGCCGACTTCATCCAGGGCCTGCGCGACTACTTCGGCGCCCATACCTACCAGCGGCGCGACAAGGAAGGCACCTTCCATACCGAGTGGATGGATCTGGAAACGGTGTGATGGCCCCAGTTGCCCGTCTCCAATAGGCCGTCTTTCGAACGTGGGTACCGTCACTGCGCCAAGCGCTTGATTGTCATTCCGTCGGGAGCCGCAGGCGACCAGAGGCAGCGCAGCGATATCTCTTCGCCGCAGCGAACGGTCCATCACCGAACCACTGGGGCGTCGGTCTGCAGACCTCCTCAAGAGATACCGCTGCGCTGCCTCCACTCGCCTGCGGCTCGTTGCGGAATGACGTTTAGGCCCTGCGCGCAGTAACCAGCGGGGCCGATACGGCTCAGTTGCGCGTCGATGCCTCGAAAGCCCGGAATACCAAAGGTTGCTGGCGCAGCTCGACGGCGACGTCGTAGCAGCATTGCTTCCACTCGGCCAGCTATCGGACAAAACCACCGGGTGGGCTGTACAGTTAGGCGCTGACGCGTCAGCGCGGAAACGCACGCCGCGTTCGTGACTTCTCGAAACTGCTACCAGGATATTCCGCGAACATGCCTGCCACCACGAGGCGCACCATGCCAGATTCCGATCGGGTCACCGACGATGTCCTGACCTACGATTTTGCCACCGACGGCCAGACGGCATTCTCTGATGTCGATCACGTCGGCCACCAGTTCGATCTTACCGATCGCACGACCCAGCAGAACACCAACCCGCTTCGAGCCGGATTGC
Source organism: Chloroflexota bacterium (assembly GCA_030858375.1). GTDB lineage: Bacteria > Chloroflexota > Chloroflexia > Thermomicrobiales > UBA6265 > JACCYX01. The sequence continues at coordinate 3,836 of JALZMD010000244.1, read as the reverse complement.
GGCTGGAGCGCATTCCTGCCCCATGCGTGATGGTCATTTTCGGGGTCACCGGCGACCTCACCGCTCGCAAACTCATGCCGGCGTTGTATGACCTCGCTGTCGGTCACCCGCTGCCCGAGGGCTTTTCGATCGTCGGCGTCTCGCACCGCGATTGGGACGACGCAACCTTCCGCAGCGAAATGCACGAAGCCGTCAAGAAGGGTGCCCGGTCGCCCGTCACGGACGATTCGTGGAACCTCTTCGCCCAGGGTCTCTATTACGTCCGTGGCGATTTCGACAACGAAAACGTCTACACCGACCTCCAGCAGCGGCTCGATGCGATCGACGAGGAGCGGCGGGCCCATGGGAATCGCCTCTTCTACCTCGCGACCTCGCCGACCTTCTACGCCCCGATCATCAAGCACCTCGGGGCGTCCGGGCTTGGCAAGCGCCAGGACATCTACTACAACCGGCCCGACAGCTGGAACCGGATTGTGGTCGAGAAGCCGTTCGGCCGCGATGTCGTCAGTGCCCGTGAGCTGAATGCCCAGATCGGCTCGGTCTTTTCCGAGCGCCAGATCTACCGGATCGATCATTACCTCGGCAAGGAAACCGTCCAGAACGTCCTTGCTTTCCGCTTCGCGAACACTCTGTTCGAGCCGGTCTGGAACCGGCAGTACGTCGACCACGTCCAGATCACCGTGGCCGAGGCGCTCGGAGTGGAAGGCAGAGGCGCCTATTACGAAGATTCCGGTGCCCTGCGCGACATGATGCAGAGCCACATCCTCCAGCTTCTGGCAGTGATCGTGATGGAGCCGCCGGCCCTTTTCAACGGCAATGCGTTGCGCGACGAAAAGGTCAAGGTGCTTCGGGCGGTCGTGCCACCAACCGGCGAAGAGGTCAACCAGAAGACGGTTCGCGGTCAGTACGAGGCAGGGTTCGTGGATGGTCGCGCCGTTGGCGCCTACCGTGACGAGAAGGGCGTTCGGGTCGCCTCGCGAACCGAAACGTACGCAGCGGTCGAGCTGGGCATTGACAACTGGCGGTGGGCCGGAGTGCCGTTCTACCTGAGGACCGGCAAGCGGCTACCGCGCCGGGTGACGGAGATCGCGATCGAGTTCAAGCAGGTGCCGCACCTGATGTTCCAGTCGATCGGTGATCTCGACCTGACGCCGAACGTGATCACGATGCGGATCCAGCCGGACGAAGGGATTGCCCTGAAGTTTGCGGCCAAGGTTCCAGGCGCGACGACGCAGCTGCGGCCGGTCCGGATGGACTTCCTGTACGGCACCTCCTTCGGTGAGTCTGGGCCCGACGCCTATGAGCGCCTGCTGCTCGACGCGATGCTGGGCGATCCCACGCTGTTCGCCCGCCGCGACGAGGTCGAGACGGCATGGACGCTCATGCAGCCCGTGCTCGATGGCTGGGACGAATTACCAACGCCGGTGTACCCGTATGAGTCCGGAAGCTGGGGACCGAGCAAGGCCGATGCGCTGATGCGCCGCGATCGCCGGGAATGGCGTCGCCCGTAGGGCGGGTCAAGGAGGACGCATCCGTGGTATCCCGAACCGAACAAACCCCCGTCCTGGCCACATCGTTCCAAGCCGATGTGGTGGACACGGGCCTCATTCACGACGAGCTCAACCGGCTGTGGGCGGAACTGAGTGGACCACCGCATGGCGGCGGGGCCACTGGCGAAATGGTGGCCGAGCCACATTTCGGCGGCGACGGTCTCATGCGGGCCAACACGCTCAACCTGCTGGCCGTGGCCCGTAACGAACGCGATGCCGGCCTGATCACGGCCAGCGTCTCGCGTCTTCACGATTTCCTGCCCTCGCGAACGATCATCCTCGTTACCCGCCCTCCGGCTGCCCACGGCGATGAAGACGCGAGACCATACGACGTACACCTGCAACTGATCGAGCAGCACACCGGAACGGATGCGCCGCCGCTCAGGTTTGAGACGATTACGATCACGGCTGGAATCCACGAGATGGGGCATCTCTCCAGCCTGGTGTCTCCCCTGCTTGCCGCCGATCTGCCTGACTTCCTCTGGTGGCCGGGCAACGATTTCGTCCACAATCCGCTCTTCGAAGACTTGCAGCAGATTGTAGATCGGGTGATCGTCGACTCCGCCCAACTCGGGAATGACACGTCCGGTGTGGCGGCGATGCGGAAACTCCTGGAGAGCAACGATACCAATTCCCCCCACATCGGTGACTTCACGTGGTTGCGCCTTGCGCCGTGGCGACAACTCATTGCCCAATTCTTCGACCCGCCCGATGTCCAGCTCTGTCTCACCTCGATCGAGGAAGTCACGATTTCGTACGCCGATGTGCGGGAAGACGGCTCATCCGGCCTCGCCTCCGCTCTGCTGACGGTTGGGTGGCTGGCAAGCCGCCTTGGGTGGGAGATCATGGACCCACTGGAGAAACGACGAGCGGGTGGCTGGTCGGCGCCGCTACGGGCGTCAGCCAATGGCCGGGGCAAGGAGATCGCGCTCCGCCTCCTGCCCGACAAGAGTCCGCACGCCCGGTTCTCCCTGCGGCACGTGGAGATCACATCGGGCGGCGATCAACCGGGGACGTTCCGCGTCGAGCGAACCGATGCAGACGATTTCGTGACCAGTAGCGAGACTAAAACGGTTCCCCTGGTGAGCCGTATGGTCTATGCGAGGCGTCCAACCAATGAGAACATGCTCGGCGAAGAACTTCAACGATTCGGGCGCGACCGAACGTTCGAGGAAGCGATCACGTTTGCCACCCGGCTCCTGCCGTAAGCGAATGTGACCTGGACACGACACCGGAAGGATCCCTCTCGATGACTGACGATGTACGCACACTGGACTATGGCGAACGCGGCAGTGTGGTGGTAGTCGCGGATGGCGACGCCCTCGCCAACATGGCGGCCAACCTCCTGCTGTCCAGTGCCGAAGAAGCCACTGCGGCCGGGCATCGGGCGCTGATCGCTCTTTCCGGTGGCTCGACGCCGAAGAAGATGGGTGAGTTGCTCGGCGTGGCGCCCCTCATCGAGCGCGTCCCGTGGGGCAATCTCGACATTTTCTGGGGTGACGAGCGGTGGGTCCCGCTCGCTGACCCGAACAGCAATGCTGGCGAGGCGATGCGCGGCTACCTCAATGCCGCCCCGATCGTAACGGACCACATCCATCCGTTCGCCACCGAAGGGGTGGCCGCGAAGGACTCCGCCGCTACGATGGAACGGACCTTGCGCAGTCTTCAACCCGACTCCGACGTACCGATATTCGATCTCATCCTGCTTGGCATGGGCGATGACGGTCATACCGCCTCGCTCTTCCCCGGCACGGCGGCTGTTCACGAGTCCAGGCAACTTGTGGTCAGCCACGAGGTAGAGAAACTGGACGCGACCCGCCTGACGTTCACCCCATCTTTGATCAACGCGGCGTTCAAGGTCGCCTTCCTTGTTGGCGGTGCAGGCAAGGCGGACATGCTGGCCCAGGTGCTGGAGGGTCAACTCGACATCGACGCCATGCCATCGCAATCGATCCGTCCGTCGAACGGACACCTAACCTGGATCGTCGACAAAGCCGCCGCAGCCAAACTCACTGGATCGTCCTGACATGGACGATGTGGAACGACTCCGTCGGATCGGCGAACGGGCCGCCGCGGAAGTACCGGATGGTACCCTCGTCGGCCTGGGCACCGGGTCGACAGCCGACGCCATGCTGGTCGCGCTGGGGGCACGCGTGCGGGACGGTCTGCGTGTCACCGGAGTCGCCACCTCGGAAGCGACGTCGTCGCGCGCCAGTTCCCTTGGGATTCCACTGGTTTCGATCGATGAGGTTGAGGCGCTCGACCTCTGCATCGACGGCGCCGACG
>JALZMD010000240.1 GCA_030858375.1 Chloroflexota bacterium | reverse complement strand
CGATGCGCACGATGACCTCGGGAATCCTGCAGCGCATCCTGCGGTCGCTGGCTCCGGAATGGACGCAGGCGAAAGATCCGTACGAGGTCTGCCTCGAATTCGTGCTCTCCGATCCCCGCGTCCAGGTTGCGCTTGTGGGCATGCGGTGGCCGGACGAAGTAGACCGCAACGTGGGGTTCCTGAAGGCGTTCGAGCCCCGGCTCGACGTCTCGGCAGTTCCCCGTCTCACCGCCGATATCTACGGCGCCGAAGACGCCGAGGCAGGGAGGGATCATGGACGTGGCTGAGGAACGGGCCGGAACCGCCGGGTTCCGCTGGGATGTGTTGACGATAGGACACCTGAGCCGCAATCGGTACTGGGGCGAGTCGGACGATCGCGCGTACCGTGAACCGCTCTGCACCTGCACGCTGATCCGGACGGACGGATTCACCGTGGTGGTGGACCCGGGACTTCCGCCCGGGGAGATGGTTCGCGTCCTGGATCGACGGGTGGGCCTGGCGCCCGGTTCGGTCGATATGGTTTTCCTCACGCACTTCCACGGCGATCACCGAGTCGGCCTGGACGCGTTCCCGGATGCCGACTGGCGCATGGCGCCATCGGAGTTCGAGCATGGAAGGAACCAGCTTGCGGCCGGCAGCCCCGACCGCGGGCTCCTGGAGCGCCTGCGACCGGCCGGACCAGAGCTCATTCCGGGCGTCACCGTTGTCGAGACGCCGGGGCACTCCGCCGGGCACGCATCCCTGGTGTTCGAAAGCGAAGGGAAACGGATTGCCGTGGCCGGGGACGCGGCCATGACGCGTGAGTTCTTCCAGCATCGCGACTACTACTTCAACACGGTCGATCCGGACGCAGCGGTGACCTCCATCCAGATCATTGCGGGCGCGGCCGACATCGTGGTGCCGGGTCATGACAACCACTTCCTGAACGAGCGGCTGGCATGGGGCGGAACGCCGCAGTGACACGGCTCGGCGCCGCCACCAAATGTGCCCACGCCCTGCATGCGGGTCGGAGGGTGTCAAGGAGAGGGCCCGATCGGAATTTGTCCTCTTTGTTAACAGGCGATAGACTCAGGTGGCTATGGCGCGTTTCTCCTGGGGCAACCCGTTCACGTCCAGTCATCCCGCTCCCACCGACCAATCCGCCGGTTCCTCGCCGCTACCCGACGAGAGTGCCGCGCGCACGGCGCACCGGCCCGATTCCGGCCAGGATGCGGTCGGGACCAAGGTCCAGCGTCCGGGCCGGCCACCGATCAATTGGCGCACCAATCTCTACGCGCTCTTCCTCTCGCAACTGCTGGCGATCGTGGCGTTTAGCCTGCGGGCGCCGTTCCTCCCCTTCTTCCTGGGTGACCTCGGGCTCGAATCGACCGAGCAACAAGCGATCTGGTCGGGCATGATCAACGCCTTCGGGGCGGGAACGATGGCGATCACGGCCCCGATCTGGGGCATCATGGCCGACCGGTATGGCCGCAAGCCGATGCTGTTGCGGGCCCAGTTCGCGGCCTTCATCACGATCGGGCTGATGGGCCTGGCGACCGAGCCCTGGCACCTGCTCGGGCTCCGCATGGTCGAAGGCATGTTCACCGGCACCGTCACCGCCGCGACGGCGCTGGTAGCGACCTCGATGCCCAGGGAGCGTCTCGGGTTCGGTCTCGGGTTGATCCAGACGGCGGTCTTCTCGGGGTCGGCGCTCGGCCCGCTCGTCGGCGGCATCCTGGCCGACCAGGCTGGGTACCGGGCCACCTTCGGCATTGCCTCGGGGATGATGCTGAGCGGTGGGCTAGTGACGCTCTTCCTGGTCAAGGAAAACTTCACGCCGCAATCGAAGTCGGCGCGGGTCAAGGCTGGCGGCACGAGTTGGAGGATCCTCCTCATGCCGGTGCTGCTCGGACTGACGCTGGTCGTGATCTCGGTGCGGTTCGCCTCCTCGGCGGTGCAGCCGATCATGCCGCTCTTCGTGGAGGAGCTGGCCGGGAACCTGACCAGCGCTTCCTCGTCGCTGGCCGGGGTCACGCTCGGCGTGCTGGGGGTGACGAGCGCGATCTCCTCGGTCTACTTCGGCCGCCTCGGTGACCGCAAGGGGCACCGCGCGATCCTGCTCTGGTGCATGCTCGGTTCGGGCCTGGTCTACCTGCCAATGGCGCTTTCGCAGCACCCCTGGCACCTGATCGCGTTGCAGGCGGTGTTCGGCGTCTTTGCCGGGGGCACGATTCCAGCGGCGAACGCGATGATCGCCACGGTGACTGATCCCCAACGGCGGGGGGCGATCTTCGGGCTGATGGCCTCGGCGGCGGCGATCGGCGGCTTCATCGGGCCGCTGGCCGGGGCCGGGCTGGCGGCCAGCATTGGATTCCGGGCCACATTCGTCTTCTGCGGCGTGGTGTTGCTGGCGACGGTGGCCGTGGTGCTCTGGACCGAGCGCCACCAGCGGGATCGTGAGCAACCGGAAACGGTCTCCACGGCGTGAGAGTGGTTTGAATAAGGGTAAGGCAATCAGTACGGGCCGAGGAAGCGTTCCCCGTTGAAGTGAATCAGGTGCGTCGGGTTATCCGCACACCAGACATCGGTTTCCCAAGCGATCTGCGACAGATAACGTCGCATCTCTGTTCGAGAAGCGAAGCATGAGACGAAGACGAGTCTGGCTGTTGAATCCCCAAACAGTACGGATAACTCACCACGACGCGTTGCATCGACAGGTCCATGTGAGGAAGCCGCCTCAAGGAGCACCAGCCAGTTCCTTGAGGGCATGGATACGACAAGATCAGGCATCTTTCCTCGCTCGGTAACTGTGACGCCAAGCTCCGCCAGTTTCTCGTTATGGAACAGGGCGTACTTGTCATCAGCGTCGCCGATGTACATAACCTGACCGCCCGGCGTAAAGAGCGCGCAAAAGTCCTCGATCATGTATTTCAGAAGCACGTTTTGCCCGCCAGGACTGAGCGTGATGGCGCCACCATCCGGGAGCGTGACCGGGATGCGATGGAGTTTTCTTGCGCGGGCATACAGTACCCGCAGGCTTGGGACTTCCGCGAGGTAGACTGCTAACCGCCCATCCCATTCCGGTTCTTCCAACGTGCGCAGGAGATCAAGCGCACGGTGCGAAA
>JALZMD010000222.1 GCA_030858375.1 Chloroflexota bacterium | reverse complement strand
CTGCACGAGGCCACGCCACGCGGTCGATTCGCCAACCCACCATCCGACACCGAGGTTTTCATCTGGAGCAAGGACAAGGATTGATCACTTGCGGAAGGGGCTCCTTCATGGTGTAGATCACTTTGCGGACAAGATTGGTTATACGCAAACCATTTTCGGACCGAGATGCCCACTCCTCCCCTGCTGGCACGAGATCCATGCGTCGGTCGTCCAACAGGACACAGCCTGACAGCATGCTCCGGTATCCTCCATTCCTCCCGCTCTCGATGAGACACGCGTTGCGTATGGAGGACATCTGATGGATCTGCTCGACCGTTTACTGCAACACGACCGTTGGGCCACAGGCCAACTCCCTAAGCTGAGTACCGGTCTGACGGATGCGCAACTCAACCAGTCGTTCGATATCGGACACCGCACGCTGCGCCAGACGTTTGAGCACTTGATCTTCAATGTTGAAGCCTGGACCTCCGGTATGAGCGGCCAACTGGCCGACCCGGCTCCAGACGACGACGCTTCTGCGGCGGCTTTGATCGAACGCCACGAGCGCACCTTCGCGGCATTTGCCACGCTCGCCCGCCAGATCCGCGATGCCGGGCGAATTGACGGTACGTTCGACGACAGCTTCGGCGGGCAAATGACCATCGACGGCGCCATCCTCCACGTGATCCTGCACGATGAGGACCACCGCACGGAGGCGCTGCACATCCTTCAGCCCCTCCGTGGTCCCGACGTCCCTGAGATCGAGGTTGATCATGGGCTGTGGGACTTCGTGCGACGCGGCTTTTAGCAAGCTCACGCGTGCTTATGTCGAACCGAGTTGAGGGCCGTCTCAGGCACCCTTGGGTGCAATGTTCTGGTTGACCCGGAACAGATTGGATGGATCATAGGTCGCCTTTATTGCGGCCAGCCGCTCGTAATTGGCTCCGTACGAGGCCCGTACCCGGTCCTGGCCTTCGTCCGCCGCGTCCATCATCATGTTCACGTAAGCACCACCGGCTGAATAGGGATGCAGGGCCTCCCAGTACGCCCTCGTCCAGTCGATCATGGCCGCCTTGTCAGCCGGATCCGGGCTCACCCCAACCATCACCTGGCCCCATTTGGCGTCCCGGTAGTTCCATGCGGTCGCGTCCTGTGCGATCCGACCTGCCGCGCCGTCGATTGGATAGAGATGCATCGTTGACTGTGGGGTCGGCATCGTCATCCCGAATTCGACGTGCCGCGCGATCGCTTCATCCGAAAGCTCGTTCACAAAATCGGCCTTCCAGTACCACTGCTGGCCCGGCGGATAGATCCCATCGAACATGCCCTGCAACGCTGGGTGCGGGATCGGGCCGACCCAGTCGAGGAGCGGCGGTCCGAACATCGCGCGAATCGGTGCAAACACCTCGTCGGCTCCATCCAGTCCGCCCGTGTAACACCAGACGATGGCGCATAATTTCTGCCCGTGCAGTTGCTCCGGGAACGGGTCCCCCGCCGGCACGGTGAGGAATGCGAAGAAGCCATTTATGTCATCTGGAACCCTGGTGATGAACTCACGGTACCAGCGCATGATCTCGATTGACTGCTCAATCGGCCAGAACATCGGCCCGGCGTAGACGGTGTCGATTGGGTGCAACCGGAACACGAACGACGTGACGACCCCGAAGTTTCCACCACCGCCCCGAATCGCCCAGAACAGGTCGGGGTGTTCATCCGCGCTCGTGGTCACGAACCGCCCATCCGCCAGGACGACGTCCGCTTCAATGAGATTGTCGATCGCCAGGCCGCACTTGCGGGTCAAATGGCCGAGCCCGCCGCCGAGGGTGAGTCCACCGACGCCGGTGGTCGAGATGATGCCGCTTGGCGTCGCCAGGCCAAACGCGTGCGTCGCGTGATCGACTTCGCCCCAGGTGGAGCCGCCGGCAACCCGCACGGTACGCCCGGCTGGATCGACCCGGACGCCTTTCAACGGCGAAAGATCGATGACCAACCCATCGTCGCAGATGCCCAGACCGGGGCCGTTGTGGCCACCGCCCCGGATGGCCACGAGCAAACTATGGTCGCGGGCAAAGTTGACGGCAGTGATCACATCGCCCACGTCTACGCAACGGGCAATCAGGGCGGGCCGCTTGTCGATCATCGCGTTGTAGACCTGACGCGCTTCATCGTAACCCGGATCTTCGGGCCGAATCACGCCGCCGCGAATCGATGCCATGAATTGCTCGACAGCGGCGTTGGACAGCGTTAAAGACGGTGACGATGTCGCGATTGCCATGGTGTTGGACTCCTTCGTTTTCCCTTAGAAGAACCCTGGAGCGATGTGGAGCATGCCCCACTGCACTACCGGCCGGTCGGGACCCCCCGAACGCCCATTCATCATGGACCGCATGCTTGGCCCCCACATCGCCAGCGATTAGGTATTCGTCAAGCTATGTGTTAGGTATGGGTCTCAGATGAGGCCGTGGTCGATCGCGCACGCGGCGGCTTCCCGGCGCGTGCCGACCCCAAGCTTGGTGAGGATGTGCTTGACGTGCGTGGAGGCCGTGTGGCGACTGATGAAGAGTGCTTCCGCGATCTCCTTGTCGGTCTGGTGCAATGCCAGCAGGCGCAGCACCTCTACCTCTCGCCTCGTCAATCCGAGGGGATGCGATTCGGGATCCCTGCCTGCTGGAAGCCGGGCCAGCAGTGCCTCTACCCGGTTACGCGCCGGTTCGGCACCCAGCCGAACGCAGGAGCCACGAACCTCGTCCAGAATTGGACGAGCCAGATGATTGGCGCCTCGTTCCAGGTAGGTATGGGCAAGGACGAGGAGGGTTAACGTGCGCTCGAACGGCGTCTCGCACCTCTCACCCAGGTCAAGCGCGGCTGCCAGGTGCATCTCGGCCGGCGCGTACTGCCCGTCAGCGGTGTCCATTTCACCAAGCAGCCGATGGACCGCAAGGCGCACGAGCGGTTGATCCGGCGCGCTGGCCAGCTCGAGCGCATCGGCGGCGTGCGAACGGGCTCGTGCCGTATCGTCGTTCGCGTAATGCCAACGTGCCCAGGCCAGCTGCCCATCGGCAAGACCGAGCACGCTCCCGCTCCACGCGAGCCAGCGATCGTGCGCCTCGATCCAGGCCCGAGCGGTCACAAGGTCACCGTCGTCGAGGCAGAGCTCGAATGCCAGGCGTTGGAGGTACAGGCTCTCTTGATGGATGCTGTCGCCCGGTTGGGTTTCCGGTCCGTCCGGCAGCAGCGACAGAATCTGGTCCCAGGCGCGTGGCGCGTCGCCACGATGACGGGCGAGCGTGGTGGCCGTGGTGGTAACTTCCCGCCGCAGATACGCATTGCCGGGGACTGGCAGATCGCGCAGGATCTCGTCCGCCTCGTCCCAACGTCCGTCAAGGACCAGGCAGCCGAGCCAGGCAAGGCGCGGCGACACGCCCGGGCGGAGCGCGCCGCCCGCCCGCGCCAGTTCGGTCTCCGCGGCTGCCGCGAGACGGCGTCGGTCAGCGGGGCGGGCCGCTCCGTACGTCAACGCCACATCCCGCAATTCACCTATCAGCGACAGGGCGATCAGGACGAAATGGTCGACCTCCTGGAATAGCTCACGGCTTCGCGCCCATACATGACGAGCCCGGCCAGGCCGCCCCAGCGCCGCGTACGCAATGCCCAACCCATGGGCTGCGAAGGCGACGACGATTTGTATCCCTCCCCGTGCGGCCGGCGCCTCGGTCAGCATGGCGACGAGACGCTCACCAACCGGAGCCGCCTCGTGCGGTTGCCCGCCGGCCGCGAGATGCCAAACGTACACACACCGCCGGACATCGAGACCTGCGTCGTGAAGCCGTTCAACCACGAGGTCATCTCCGGTCAGGTCCAGCGTCGCCGTTGCCGAGATTGTGTCGGGGAACCACAACCGGATCGTCGCCGTTATCCGCGCCGTATCTGGCGGCATGTCCTCGAGCGTCTCAAGGCCTTCCAGGATGGTCGCCAATCCGGACCGCAACTGATCCAGATAGCACAGGTGATGACCCCGCTGCCATTGCGCCTCAGCCATCAGTACCGTATCCCCAAGCCGGCGTCCGAGACGCTCGACTTCATTGAGGGCAACGATGCCAGCCTGCGGGTCGGAGAACCGGACCAGTTGGGCGACGCGGAACACCAGCCGGCAATACGTACGTTCCTGGCCTTCGACACCCTCCAGGAGTGCCGCTGCCGCACGCAGTCGCTCCGCCGCCGTAAGCCAGGCATACGCCGCCTGCGCCCGATCGCCAGCCTGCACCAACCATTCCCAGGCACGGGGATCGCCTGACTGTTGAAAATGAAATGCCACCGCTTCGGGATCGGCGCCAGTCTCACGGGCAAGGGCCTCCCCCACCCTGCCGTGCCAAAGGCGCCGGCGGGGCGGGAGAATTCCCTCGTAGAGTGCCTCGCGCGTCAGCGCATGCACGAATCGAACGCGGATCCCCTCTCGCTCCGCCTCCATCAGGTGCACGCCGACTGCCCGCTCCACAATGGAGAGCAGCGTGTCCATATCGAAATCCGCCAACGTCGCCCACAGCGCAAGCGAGACTTCCTGGCCAATGACGGCCGCGATTTCAAGAGGCTGTCGCGTGCCCTCACCGAGGCGGCCGAGCCGGCTGTCGATGACCTGCCGGAGCAATGGCGGCACGACGACCCGGGCGAGATCACCGAGCGAGGATCGATCGTCACCAGGCCGGAGCAAACCGTCCTCTTCGAGGGCTCGCAGGATTTCGACGGCGAAGAATGGGTTGCCATCGGCATGCCGGGTCAAATACGCAACCAGGCGCATCGCGTCCGCGTGGAGGAGGCGGTAGCGCCTGTCCACGAGCACCTCGAACGCGTCCGTATCGAGTCGCCGCAGGTGAAGACAAAGACCATCGGCTTCTCGGACAAGCGCTGGTAAATGCTGGTAGAGGGGATGGTGACGCGCCAATTCGTCGGGCCGGTAGGTCGCCACTACCAGGATCGGCCATTGACCGAGATAGACACCCAGGTAGCGCAGGAGATCGAGACTGGAAGGATCGGCCCAGTGGAGATCTTCGAGCACGACCAGGACCGGT
>JALZMD010000206.1 GCA_030858375.1 Chloroflexota bacterium | reverse complement strand
GGCCGATGCCAAGGTACCCGCTGACCAGAAGCAAGAGGATCCCCGGCACCAGGTGGTGAAAATGCGTCCCGCCCGCCGAGACGTTGCGGAACACGCGTTTGTACCGGCCGGCCCGGATCGCGTGGGTGATGAACCGCACCGTGCCGAAGGTGACCATGAACGAGACCAGCATGAAGAGTTGTGGCTGCTTGTCTGCATCCACGATCTCGTGCCGATAGGCGTTCCCTACGCCGGTCGTCAATTCCTCGAACCACCCCATCCGCCGACCCTCTTCTCACCTGATCCCCGGGAATGCTGATACCCACTCACTCCGACCCAGTATGCATGGCAGGGAAACGCCGCGATCCGAAACGCCGGTGTGCTAGGGTGGATCCATGAGCACAACCATCGAACGCCTCACCAAACCCGATCTCCCCGAAGCCGCCGCGGTGCTGGCCGCTGCCCTTCACGACGAACCCGGCTTCGTTTCGGTCATCCCCGATCCGCGACTCCGCGGCGACGTCATGGGCGCGCTGTTCCAGATCCTGGTTCGGGATGCGTTTCCGCTCGGCAATGTCTGGGTCGCGAAGGGAGACGGCCAGATCGTGGGAACGGCGGTCTGGTACGCACCGGGCGATTTCCCGATGACCCTGCTTCGCCAGCTCCGCCTGGTCCCGGTGATGCTGCCCTTGCTCCGGTACGGGCGAGGGATGGTGAGCAACCTTGGGCGGATGGAAGGAAACGCCAAAGCCGCGTTCCCGAAAGAACCGTGCTGGTATCTCGCCGCCCTGGGCGTCGATCCCGACCGTCAGGGGCAAGGCGTCGGCTCGCACCTGATGGGGGCCGCTCTGGCCGAGATTGATGGGGGTAACGGCGCTGCTTACCTCGAAACGGGCGAGGCGATCAACGTCCGCTTCTACGAACGGTTCGGATTCGAGGTTCGCGAAAGCGCCCTGCAACTGGCCCCGCCCCCCGGCCCAACGCACTGGACGATGTGGCGTCCGCCCGCCGGTTCGTAGTAGCGCCGTGAAACCGCGCGAGACGCACTCGTTCATCGAATTACCGGAGACTTACCGGGCGATGCCGCGCTGGTGGCATGAGGGCCCCGATTGGCTGGATGCGCTCCCGGAAACGGTGCGTGCGCTCTGCCAGCGATGGCGGCTCACCCGCGATGGGGCAGTCAGTCATGGCTCGAACGCGCTCGTCGTCCCGGTCCGGCGCGGCGGTGAGCGCCTCGCGCTTCGCGTCACCCCGCCCGACGCCCGCACCGTCGACGAGATTCGCGCCCTCCGGTTCTGGAACGGGCGCGGCACGGTCCGCCTGGTCGATGCCGATCCAGCCGTCGGGGCGTCGCTGCTTGAGCGGCTCGACAGCGAGCGTAGCCTGGCCCGTCTCCCGCTCGATGAAGCCGTTCCGATCATCGCCCGGGTGATGCGGCGCCTGGCCGTATCCGCGCCGCCCGATGTACCATCCACCGCCTCGCTGATTCGAGCGCGAGTCGTCACGCTCGAACCGGATTGGGAGCGGCTGGGCAGGCCGTTCGAGCGCCGCGTGCTGGATGCCGCGATCACGGCCGCCACAGAACTCGTCCAGACCTCACCAGCCCGGGCCTCACTGGCCGTCAATGGCGACCTGCACTTCGCGCAGGTTCTCGCCGGTACCCGCGAGCCCTGGCTCGCTGTCGATCCGGTCCTGCTGCGTGGCGACATCGAATACGACCTCGCCCGCATCCTCTGGACGCGGCTCGACGAGATGACTGACGTGGATGTCGTGCGGTACATCCGAACGATCGTGTGCGAAGCCGGACTCGACCATGAGCGGGCGCTGGCGTGGATCACCTACCGCACTGTTGATTACTGGCTCTGGGGACTCGAGTACGGGCTGACCGAAGACCCGGTTCGCTGCGCCCGGCTGGCGAACATCGTGCTCGCGTTTCGATCGTGAGGCTCTCCGCCCATCACGTCTCCCCCTGCTTCGGGATGATCGAGATCTCCCCCGTCCGCTCCAGCACTGCGTACTTGATCTGGTCCATCCGTTCGAGTCCCTGGGCCGCTCGCGCCGCGTGCAGGATATCCGCCTCCGAAATCCGGGACTTGTCCATCCGTTTTTGGAGCAGGCTGCCGTTCTCCACCAGCACGAGCGGCCCATCATCAAGCCACGGGCCCAACCGGGGAAAGCGCGATTGCACCAGCGACAACCCGATATCGAGCCCGAGCAAGGTGACGATGACAAGGACCGCGTTCGTGATCGAAAAGTCATCGCCCAGCAAGGCCTGCTGGGTTGCCTCGCCAATCACCAGCAGGACGACAAAATCGGAGGTCGTAATCTG
>JALZMD010000188.1 GCA_030858375.1 Chloroflexota bacterium | reverse complement strand
ACGGGTTCAGTTCACCATGAATCAAACACGTTGGCTGGTCGGTCAGGATGCCAAGTGTCGAAACCAGTTCCAGGAATTCGCTCCTGAATGGATAGCGCTCCGCCTGCTCCGTCAGCTCCGCGATGGCACCCGCCAGTGGAATGGCGTGGTCGTGCGGGTAGTCCGTCCGCGCGTTGAGGCGGGCCGCCAATCGACCCAGTTCCGCCCACGTTTCGGTCGTGGCCGGCGGCCTGGCCCCCTCGATCCACTTGAGGACATACACCGTCGTGCCGCCCGTGCGAAGGAACCAGTCACCGGTGTTCGTCTTCAGGTGCAATGGCGCGTGCCAGAAGCCAGTCCGCGCCAGGTACTCGAAAATCGAGAGGCGCCGGTCGATCTCCGCGATGGAAGGATTGACCAGCCCGAGCGCCCATTCATCGTTGTAGACCTTGACGACGAACCGTCCCTGATCCGATCGAATGGCGTCGACGCTTCGGGTTGGGTACTGCTGAAGCGTGGCATCCGGAACGACGTGCTCCAGGTTCCAGTGATGTTCCAGCAACGCCGTGAGCGATGGCATTCCGTCATCTCCTGGTTGCATCCGCCGCCAGGTTGGAACGAGTCCGCCCAAAAACCATGACGCCCTTTGCAATCCGGTCTTGCTAGCGAACCACTCCTGGCGCTTCGGCCATCACATTGGTTGCCGGGGATATCGTCGGCATTGGGTCGAGTGCCTCGAACCCCGGAACCGGCCGGTGCGTAACGTGGCGATAGGCGGCCGCGCTGTAGACCGTGGTCACCGCCGAGCCCATCACCAGCACCAGGGCCACCCCCGCGATCACGAGGATCACTGCCAACAGGACGAGCGGCGCGAACCCGGTCAGCGCCGTCAGGAGGATGAGCAACACACCCACGGCGATGACCAACGCGATCAGCAGCCACTTGATGACGAAGATCCCGAAGCTGCCGAGGAACTGCTTGCCCCAGGTCGCCCGGAGCAGCGAGGCACTCCGCTCCAGAGCCTCCCGTGGTCCCACGCGCTCGACCACCAGGATTGGCACAGCCAGGAACGTTCCCAGCGACCACGACGCCGGCAGCAGCAACGAGAGGATGCCAAGCCCTCGGCCAGCGCGGCTCAACACCAATGAAAGCACCGACGCAACGGTGGACGCGAACACCGCGTAGGCCACGATGCCGCGCAGCTCGGACCTGGCGACGGACCACCCCGACGGTGTCGCGCGGGGCAGGCCATCGAACCGGGCGATCACTTCCGCCACCAGTGCCACGTTGCAGAGGAGAACTATCGTAAAGGTCACCATGTATACGACGACGAACGCCACGACGCCGCGCATCGAAAAGCCAGGATCGACGTCTTCATCGAAGAGCCGGACCCAGGCCAGCGTCGCCGGCAAGAGCCCGCCCAGCACCGCAATCACGCACGCCGAGAGGAGCGGATAGACGAGCAGCGACCGGTGGGCATGAAGAACCGCCCAACTGGCGCGCGCCAGGCTCCAACTGCGACGCATCCGATCCTTCATCGCCGGTGCTCCTTGATCGTCAGGCGAGATGCGCGTGCGCTACTTCGCTGCGAACGCGGTCGGCAGGAGGTCAGAGGCGCCGAACCCAACCGTTGGCTCATTCGTGGCGTAACGGTACGTTGCCGCGCTGTAGACCGTGCCCATCGCCGACGTGACCGTCATCGTGATCGCCACGGCGACCAGCACCGGGATCACGGCAACCACGATGACCACGACATTCGAGGTCAGCGCCGCGAGCCAGATCAGGCCGCCGCCAACCGCGATCACGCCGACCATCAGCAACCCGGTCACCAGCCCGATCCCGGCGTTGCCGGCGATCTGCTCGCCCCACGTCCGCTTGAGCAACGTCGTGCTGCGCTTCAGCGCATCGACCGGCCCCACATTCTCCACCACCAGCACCGGCACGATCAGGAACGTCGCCAGCGACCACGCGGCCGCGCCGATCACGGCCAGGATCTCGGTCACCCGGTCGCCACGGTTCGAGAGCACATTGAGCAACACCCCGACTGTGGCCGCGATCGCCGCCCAGCCGAGAATCTTCCGCCAGCGGGCACGCGCCGCCGCCCACCCGGTATCGGCGTGTTCGGGTTGCCCCGCAAACTTCGCCATCACCGTCGAGACGAGGGCCACGTTACAGAAGATCACCACGGTGTAGGTGACGAGATAGAAAATGAAGAGCCCGATCATGGACCCGATCGACACATCGTCGGTCGACGAGGATTCGAACGTGCCGGAGCCCCAGAGGAAAAGCAGGGCCAGGCTGCCGAGAATCATCGATAACACGCCCGACACCAGCGGATATCGAAGGAGCGTCCAGTCCGAGCGAATTACACCCCAACTGGCCTTCGCCAGCTCCCAGCTTCGACGAAGTCGGTTCATCGCGTGTTTCCCCGTATACCTATGTTTGCGAGGTGTATTACCAGAGTCCCTGTCCTGTCCATTC
This sequence comes from Chloroflexota bacterium, assembly GCA_030858375.1. Lineage (GTDB taxonomy): Bacteria > Chloroflexota > Chloroflexia > Thermomicrobiales > UBA6265 > JACCYX01. Next base: position 476 of record JALZMD010000188.1, on the reverse strand, counting down.
TGCCCCATTCCAAAGGGAAGTCAACCATCGCGGTCCGCCCCGTTTCCGTGCCACAATGCCGGCAACGCCCCTGGCCGATGTTCGGCTCCCGAGGCGATCCCTCCGAAAGGTGATCAGCTCCAGATCATGGCCATCGAAGCCGAACGTACATCCGAAGCGCCCCACGCCATGCCCGATACGCCCGATCATCCCTTCGGCCTCTCGACGTCCAGTATGGGCCTCCTGCTGGGCCTTTTCGGGGTGCTTGCCTTCTCGTTCACGCTACCCCTGACCCGGCTGGCTGCGCCCGAGCTCGGCGGCGCCTTCGTCGGCATGGGCCGCGCCTTCGTGGCGGCGCTGCTGGCGCTGGGCGTGGTGCTCGTCCGCCGCGAACCGGTGCCCGACCGCTCGGCCTGGAAGGGCATCGTCCTCGTCGCCATGGGAACCGTCTTCGGATTCGGCCTCTTTTCCTCGATCGCGATGCAAACCGTCCCGGC
>JALZMD010000163.1 GCA_030858375.1 Chloroflexota bacterium | reverse complement strand
GTAAACTGGCGGCTCTTCACCCACATCGCTGGATCGGCCGTCTGTACCGCAGGTGGCTGTCCCATTTCCATAATGGTTGTCTGGATGAACCCGAGGCCGATCACATCGCCACGTACGCCGCCCATGGTGATCCGATCACCCACATTGAAGGTGTTGCCACGCAGGATGACGAAATACCCGGCAATGGCCGTGACGACCTTCTGGAGCGCGAACGCCAGTCCCGCCGTAACCAGGCCCAGCGCCGTTGCCAACCGTGTCGGATCATCGAACCAGATGGAGAGCAGGCCAAGCAGGAGCAGGACCGTGGTGCCGATATTGATGCCCTGCCGCGTCCAGAACTCGGTGTGCGGGTCCCCGCGCACGATCCGGACCGAGCGAAGGATCCGCCTGAGTGACATTCGGAGGATCCACACGACGAGGATGAGGGCGAGGGTGAGCAGCAGCTTCTGGCCGTTTTCGGTGTTCACCCCGACGAACCGAATACCGAATCCTTCCATCAACTACCCCTTGTGATCGTGTGCGACCCCGATCGCGGGTCACTTCCACGGCACGCCCGCTACTTGATCAAGGGTCGATGGTTCCTTGTGGGCTCCACTCACCACGGCAATCGTTCCGTCGGTTTCCAGAACCACCGCCTCGACGTCAGCCATCGATCCGATGCCTTGCTGCCGGATCGCGGCAATAACTTCAACTTCCACCACTCGCATTCGCCGCATCTGGTCGTGCAGGAATGAGCCCCGGTAAAACAACAGGCTTGGATCAGCCTTCACGAGCTTGCTGATGGTTGCCGAACGAACGGACAACCACGTAACCGCGTATTGCAATCCGATTAACAGGGCGAAGGCCAGAATGCCCTCAGCAAGGGCCGTGTCGCGAGAGAGAATGATTGTCGCCAGCGTCGAACCGAGTGCCACGGTGACAACCAGATCGAAGGCGTTCATCTTGGACAGCGTTCGTTTACCGGAGACCCGTAATACAAGCACGAGTCCTGTATAGGCCAGCGTACCGACCACCAAGACACTCGCGAGCCCGCTCCAGCTATCGAAAAACGTAGAGGCACCCATTCCACAGTCTCCTTCCTGGCGTCCATGGTAGTGGACCTCACGATATTGTTCATTCTGGGAGTAGCTGCATCGGGGCTGGTTTCGGGACCAGGCAACTCCTCCTCCGGCACCAAGGCCTGTCCAAATCAAGCAATGATGCTAAACTACCGTTTCGCGAACTTTAGCCCATGCAGATCAGCGTCGATCCAAAACATTGACACATTTTAATGTGGTTTCAAGTGAGCAGACGATGCACATAGGGAGATGTACGATGAATGACCAGAAGATTCCAACCCTCACCAAACTCGGTGACACCGAACTCACGGTGGCCGACCCGGCTGAAGACATTCGTGGCCATACGGTCATCGACCAAGCGGGTGAAGACATTGGCACGGTCGATGGCCTGATGATCGACGACGCCGAGCGCAAGGTCCGGTTCCTGCAGGTTGCCGCCGGGGGGTTCCTGGGCATTGGCGAGAAGACGTTCCTGATTCCGGTCGACGCCATCGTCAGGATCGACGGCGAGCAGGTCCGCGTGGACCAGACGCGGGAACGCATCGTGGGCGGGCCGGCCTACGATCCGGATCTGGCGGAGCAGGCCAGCGCCCTGGAGAGCAGCTATGGCTACTATGGTTACGCGCCGTTCTGGGGAGCCGGGTACGCGTATCCCGGCATGGCTGGGCTAACCGCGGGACGGCGCCCGGGGATCTAGACGGTCCTGGAGCACGAGTTCGGTAAAACGGCAGGTCGAGCGGGCGAACCAGGCGGTTCGCCCGCTTCGCGCGACTGGCGAACCCTTCGCCCATGGCCCCTCCGCAAGTGCGATGCAGTTTCCGCGTGCGCTACGCTACCGGCAGGACGCGCTGTGCCGCCGTCGTCATCGTGCCGTGAATGGGAACCAGGATCGCCGTCATGTCGTCCGCTCCAGCCACGGAGTCCGCCCGGGATCTGCTCGACCAGGAAGGGCTCCGCTACGTTAGCGACAGCAAGCCAGGCTACACCCGCAAGCGCCGGGGCAAGGGGTTTGCCTACTACGACACGAAGGGCAACCTGATCCGGGACGAGCGCCGGCTTG
>JALZMD010000152.1 GCA_030858375.1 Chloroflexota bacterium | reverse complement strand
AGAACCCAACGTTCCAGACCGAAACCGACCGCATTGACTGCTGACGCGTAGCGATGTGCAACCAGGAGCACCGAGGCGCAGGATAGGGTCAGCGCCGAAACGCCGATTCACCAGTGCGAAGTGCTTGTGCTTAGCATATCGCCTGGAGACAATTCCTGCACCCCAGGCCACCTTCCAATCCCGCAAGGTTCGACAAGTCAGCCACCTGCGCGGGCATTGCTGATGCGGCGACAGACATGCCCGGTGGTTGTGATATGTTAATGGACGCGTAACGTATCATGAACCAAACGCAGGGGAAGCGAGCGTCATGATCCGGAGACCTCGACCGGGCGGGCGGGCCGTGCACCTTTCTTTCCCACATCATCCTAACGTTCGTGTCTCATCGCACAGGTGCGTTCCGCGTATGTTCTCTCGACCGCCCAACACTGCTTCCCCGCGCGATCTCTGGTCCAGACGGTCATTCTCGACCGCAGGGTTGGGCATTGCAGCCGCCTTGCTCGGATCGTGCGGGGTTGGTGACGAAGGGGACGACACGCCCGCCACCGAGGAGCCGACCCCGACCGCGCCGGCTACCCAGGCACCGCTGCCCCCGACCCAGGCGCCTATCGCCTCACCGGTTGCCGGGTATCTCGACCCGCTCCGATGGGATGGCCGTTCAATCGTTGTCGTCAGCGCCGCCCTTGGTGCTCCACTGGACGCAATCAATGAAGCCTTTCTCGATGCCTTCGCAATCGCCACCGGCGCGATCGTGCGGCATCAGGAACTCGGCCGGGACGGTCTTTCGAGCCTGATCGACCAGGTCGAGTCCGGAGAGGTTGTGTGGGACGTTGCTCTAATCCCGACCGAAGATGTCCTTCCCATTGCCCAGGGGACCTATCTCACCGCGATCGACTACAACGTCGTGAACGACGCCGACCTCTACCCTGAACTTCTCATGCAGCATGGAGTGGGTGCCAGGCTCTATTCGACCGTGATCGTGTACCCGGCGCAACTGACAGAGTCCCCGAATGGCTGGGATGACTTTTGGAATCTCGACCTGTTTGGCGGATCCCGCGCACTCCGGCGCAGTCCCATCGGGACGCTCGAGTTCGCACTGCTGGCGGACGGCGTGTCGATCGACCAGTTGTACCCGCTAGACACAGTGCGTGCATTTGCCTCGCTCGACCGTGTCCGTGATGCGACGGAGTTCTACGAAGATGGCAAAACACCCGTCGAGTTCGTCCGCACCGGCCAGGCTGGACTGGCGAGCGCCTGGAGTGTCCGCACCGCGCTGCCTGATGTCGTCTCGCTGGTGACGCCGCAGTGGAGTGGAGGCATGCTTGCGGGCGATTCATGGGTTATTCCCCGTGGCGCACCGAATACCGACGTCGCCATGAGCTTCGTCAACTTCGCAACCCGCGCGGTGCCGACCGCGAATTACTCCCGGCTCCAGAACTTCGGGCCGGTCAACAAGGGCGCGCTCGCGTTCCTTCGTGATGACATCGTTGCCAGCATGCCCAACGGGCCAGAAAACTTCAGCGGTCAGTTCTTCCAGAACTGGGCCTACTGGGCCGAGCACCGTGAATCACTGACCGCCCAGTTCGAAGACTGGCTGTTCAACCCACTGGCAACGCCGACAGTATCCAGCTAAAACCCCGCTGCCGAGCCGTCGGCACGGGGATCAGCGGCTCCGCGCAGGACGCCGCTTTGCCGATCGACCAGGATCATTTGGGCGTGACCGGCGCCTGAGTTCCAGGGGTCGATGAGCGTGATCCGGTGGCCGCGGGCCGCCAGTTGCTGGATCGTTCCCTCTGGAAAGCCACCTTCCATGAGGAGTTCGTCTCCTGCTTCCGAGCCAGCCAGCCATCGCGGCGCCTCGATCGCTGCCTGCGGCTCCATCCCGAAGTCGATCAGGTTCGACACCAGTTGCATCTGGATTTGGGCCTGGGCATCTCCGCCCTGGGTACCAATCGGACCAAGCAGCGATTCGCCATCGAACAGCATCGACGGCATGAGCGTGTGCATGGTGCGCTTGCCTGGCGCCAGCACGTTGCGTCGCTCCGGATTCAACGAGAAGTAGGCACCGCGGTTCTGAAGCAGGATCCCGGTGTTTTCCGCCACCACGCACGATCCAAAGGCGCCGAAGAGGCTCTGGATCATGGAAACCGCATTCCCATCCGAGTCGACTGCGCAGAGATAGACCGTGTCGCCGGGCTCCGACGCCTGTCCTTGCGACACGCGTTCAGCATCGTAATCGGCCCACAGCTCCCTGATTCTGGGGTCCGATAGCCATTCGTCCACGTCGATGTCTGCGAACCCGGGGTCAGTGATCTCCGCGTCTCGAACCTGATAGGCACGCTTCGCGGCTTCGATGGATGGATGCAGGTGCTGGACCGATCCCCAGTTCGCGCCCGGCGATTCCAGCTCGGCCAGGCGAAGCCCGATCAGGGTAGTCAATCCTTGGGAGTTCGGCGGCATGGTCCGAACGGTGACGCCACGATAGCCGGTCGATATCGGCTCGACCCACTCTCCGCTGTATTTGGCCAGATCGGTCGCTGACAGCCATCCGCCCAGGCTTGCAACGGTTGCGGCCATCGAGGTGGCGATCTCGCCTTCGTAGAATGCGCCTCGTCCGCCGGCGGCGATCGCGGCCAGGCTCCGCGCAAGGGCCGGCATGCGCAACAGTGCTCCTGGGTCAGGGGCAGACCCACCCGGATAGACCAGCGATTGCAGCCCGGGCCAACTCGTGATCAGGTCGCGCTGATTCGCGAGCACCGCTGCGAGGCGGGGCGACACAGGATAGCCGTCTCGCGCGAGGTCGGTGGCCGGCTGGAGCAACCGCACCATCTCGAGGCGGCCGAATCGCTCGTGCCCGGCGAACCAGGCATCGACCGTGCCGGGAACCGTAATCGCCAATGGCCCCTTGTTTGGCATCGCCGTCCAGCCCTGATCGATCAGGGCTTTCGGATTGGCGGTTGCGGGGGCTGGGCCGGAACCGTTGTACCCATGTGTCACGCCAGTGGCGGAATCGAACGCCATGAAGAAGCAATCGCCACCAATCGCGGTCTGGTCGGGATAGAGGACCGTCAACATCGCGTTGGCACAGATTACTGCATCCATTGCCGAACCGCCATCTTCGAGCACCTGCAACCCGGCCGATGTGGCCAAATAGTGCGGCGTCGCGATCATGGCGTGGGTCGACAGGGTCGTTGGTCGTGAGGCCCGCATTCAATCATCCTTTGCCTGTTCTACCAGCGTCCGAAACCGAAATGGCCTCTCGACCGTGATAATAGAGTAGGATCACCGTCAGGGAACCGCTCGTCAACCAACGGCCGAATTGTGCCGGATGCTGCGGAACGATCGGCCGAATCACTGTCTTGAGAGGAGATTGAATGTCGCGACTTCGCCACACGATTGGGGCACTCCTGGTCAGCACGACGCTTGCCGTCGCTGGACATGGTGCCATCGCCCAGGATTCCGGAACACCCGATATCGCGGTCCGGGCCCAGATGGCCTCGATCACGCTCGACAGCGCCACGTTGCCTGGCGGATACATCTTCGTGGGCGAGTCGTTCCTTGGCGCTGATGCGGTCGCGAGTGCTGATCTTGCTGCGGACGAACTCACGCAGGCAGGCTTCGTGTCCCAATATGTGAGCGCTTACCGCAACCCGGACAATGGTTTCGTCATCCGTTCCTACGTTTCGGCCTGGACCGATGCCGCCGCTGCGGAAGCCGGGTTCGGAGTCATTGAGGATGAGACACGAACGCTAGCTGAGGGAACATTCACGGACATGGAAGCGCCGGTGGGCGAGGCGCCGGGTGAAACAACGACCGGCACGTACCCCGATGCCCAGGATGCGTCGGTGACGGTTTCCAGCGTCGACGTCACGTTCCGGGTCGATCGATTCCTGGTCGGGGCTTCACTCGAAACACGTGACGGCAGTGAACCGACTGCGGACACGATAAATACCCTGGCCGGTACCCTTGAGAGCCGGGCCACGTCCGCAATTGCCAACGAAAGTCCGGAGGGTACTGACCTGCAGCTGGTGCCGCAGGCGCTTCCGCTTTCAAGCCTTGGGCAGGAACTGCAAGCCGGTTTCCTCAACTCGGGCGATGTTGAGCAGATGTATGGCGTTCAGGGGTCCGTGTTGAGTGGATTCGCCGCATCGTGGAACGAGGTGATTGGACTGGGCGAGGCAGATGCGCTTCAGCCATTTGTCTCGATCGGATTGACCTCGTTCGGTTCTCCTGAAGACGCCAACGCGATCGTCGAGCAGATCGGTGACCTGGCCCCGAATGCGTCGACATCGGAACCGGTCGACGGTCTGGAAATCGAAGGCGCCGGATCGGTCGCCGCTTTCACGTTCGCCAGTGCCGCCACGGGCGCCTCCGAGCCAGACAGTTTCCGCGTGGTCGCGGTTGCCGAAACGATGCTTGTCGTCGTCGATGT
>JALZMD010000143.1 GCA_030858375.1 Chloroflexota bacterium | reverse complement strand
TGTTCGGCCGCTCGTGTGCCGAATGGCCGCCCACCTCCGTGGGATCGTAGCATAGCGTGGCGACTTGTCATCCCTGCCGAGACCGGTCCGGACTATCGCGTGACCGCTTCTGGCAACACTTGACACTGTGCCGGAAGGCGGGCAGCAAACCCTTCGGCAAGTGGCCTCCGATAACGCGCCCCTGATGGATTCATATCCGGGCCTTGGCAGGCAAATGTGCATGCTATAATTGCCGGACCAAGTCGTTTTCAGAGGGAAAGCCCGAGCGTGGCGTTTCACTGCGCGCCATCGTGTCTGAACTTTTGGAGCCGGGTGGTGAGGCGTTTGTGTTTTCACTCCAGTGAGTCGCGGCAAGGTCGCGGCCAGAGAGGTTCAGGCGGATGAGTGATCGATCGCTGACCTGCCGCGATTGCGGCCAGGAATTCGTGTTCACCCTGGGTGAGCAGGAGTTTTATCAGCAGCGTGGGTTTTCCGAGCCGCAGCGTTGTCCAACGTGCCGGGCGGCACGCAAGACGCAGCGTAATGGTGGGGCGAGTACCGGCGGCGGTGGCTACTCCAGTGGCGGCTATTCCTCGGGCGGTGGCGGTGGCGGTGGCGGTAGCTACTCATCCGGCGGAGGCGGAGGCTATGGCAGTGAGGGCGGGTTCGGCTCATCGCCACGCCAACTCTACCCGGCCACGTGCTCTGAGTGCGGCCAGCAGACCGAAGTTCCATTCAACCCCTCACCTGGCAAGCCTGTGTATTGTCGAGAATGCTTTTCAAGTCGCCGCGCGGCGCCACGTTACGACTCCTACTAGGAGTCGTGCGATCTCCAGCCAGACACCGAACGGAAGCCGGACCAGCCCAGACTGGTCCGGCTTCGTGGCTTGCAATCCGTTGTCGTAGCATGATCCAATCACTAATATTTCACTGGTGGCGTACAGTTCGGTCGCCAGGCAACCGTCTCGCACATTCCGATGGACACGTTTCGATGACACCCGATGTCCCACGCGATCCTACCGCTTTCGGCCCAAGTCCAGGTTCCCTCATGCGCGGAGGCACACTTGTGGACCTGAGACGACACGCGCAGGCGGACCGCAAGGTATTCGTTGAATGGTATCAGGACGCCGAAATCGCCGAAATGCTGCGGCACGACCTGGCTCCGCTCACCGCCAGCCAGGCCGGAAACTATTTCGACTCGATCATCCTGCCTGCGTCCGCCCGAGGCACCTGCTGGGCAATCTTCGAGCATGGCAGCGACCGGCTCGTTGGTTCGACCGCTCTGGTCGATATCGATCCGGTCAAGGAAAACTCGCTCTTTCGCCTGGTCATCGGTGACAAGGAAACATGGGGACGCGGTTACGGCACCGAAGCGACATACCTGGTCCTCGCCGAAGCATTTCTGCGTCTCAAGCTGAATCAGGTCAATCTCGAAGTGTTCAGCCACAACCCTCGTGCCCAGCGCGCGTATGCTCGGGTCGGTTTCCTGCGGACGGGGCAGCACCTCGAATGGGTAGGACGCGTCAACCGCCAGATCGAGGTCCTGCACATGAGCATCAGCGCCGCCGCCTGGCTCGCCACCGCTCCATAGCGCCAGCGACTTCGCGTCAACCTATGCCGGCCGGTTGGGCCGAATCCCGCTTGACCAGCACCTCCGCGAGCGCCTCGCGTGTTTCGTGACTCAAGCCCAGCAGTTCGTCCTGGGCGTCCTTGCCCAGTTCGAATTGCTCGAAAATCAATCGCAAGTCATCATCGACGGCGCGGGCGGATTTTTCCTTTGTCCTCAGCGAGTTCAGGTCCGATCCCAGAGCACCGGCGATGTTGTCCAGGACGTCGTATGAGGGCACGGTCAGGCCGCGTTCAATCCGGCTGAGGTGGGAGGGGGAGATTTCTGCTCGATCGGCAAGTTCGTTGAGCGAGAGTTTTCGACGCAAACGCATCGACCGCAAGGTCGGTCCGACGCGCTGGCGAACCATTCGTGTCCCGTGGCGTCCTGTCATTTCAATCACGGATTGACCCTTTCAGTAGATCCCATTTTCGTGCATACCCGATGCGCAACGATTACCACGCTTATACGAGTCAAAATGCGTTCGCAGATCATTTTCGTGTGGTGCACCAGTAGCGGTCTTCCGCCCGGTGCACGGCCGTCTCATGGCGCCTTTGGCTGGTGTCCCCGCCGCGATGTCGGCCCATTGCTCCCCCGGTATCGTCCAAACCACCATGTTTCCTCGTATCACCGTAGAGAAAGCGTGGCGAGGACCGCGTCCGTTTGGGCCGGTGGCCTTTGCCAGCACACCATTGGCCTGACCCGAATCGCAAGAACTTCCTATAATGACTGTATGCGGGAGTACTCGACGTTTCCGGCCCACTTCTCTCGATGCCCACACCTCCAGCCGGAGCGCGCTCTAACCAAGGACTAGTCTGCAATGCCTATCGCGCCCAAACCAGCAGGTTCGAACAAAGGCGAAACGGCACCCGATTCGGCCTCCGTCCTCGACTCCATTTCAAACCCGGCCGATCTCAAGGGCCGGCCGCTACGTGAACTCAACCAGCTCGCATCCGATATCCGCGAAGAGCTGATCCGGAGCGTGACCCAAACCGGGGGCCATCTCGGTGCCAGCCTCGGCACCGTGGAACTGGCCATCGGATTGCACTATGTCTTTGAATCACCTCGGGACAAAATCGTGTGGGACGTTGGGCACCAGGCCTACGCACACAAACTCCTGACTGGCCGTCGCGACCGGTTCCCGACGTTGCGGAAGGAAGGCGGGATGTCCGGCTTCCTGAGCCGCGACGAAAGCGAGCACGATGCATTCGGAGCCGGTCACGCGTCTACCTCGATCTCGGCCGCTCTCGGCATGTGCGTGGCCGAGAGCCAGCACGTCGATCCGCAAACGCGCGGCAAAGTAGTCGCCGTTATCGGCGATGGCGCACTCACGGGCGGCATGGCCTACGAGGGTCTCAACAACGCCGGGCACCTCGACCTCCCGTTCATCGTCGTCCTGAACGATAACGAAATGTCGATCTCGCCAAATGTTGGGGCAATCAGCAAATACCTGGACCGGGTGCGCACCGACAGGCGGTACAACCGCGCCAAGGACGAACTGGCCGAGCGCATCGAACGATTGCCTCAGGGCGATCTGCTGGTCGAGTTCGGCAAGCGGATGAAGGACTCCTTCAAGGAGTTCATCTACCACTCGATGATCTGGGAAGAACTGGGGTTTACGTACATTGGCCCGGTCGATGGTCACGACATCAGGGCAACAGTCCAGGCGCTGCGCCAGGCGACCGATATCGACGGCCCGGTTTTCGTCCATATCCTGACTAAAAAAGGCAATGGGTACGATCCGGCCCTGACGGACACAGAGCGGAGTCATGCGGTCAGTGCGCCAGTTGGCGTCAGCACGTCCACGATGCCGGCGCCCCCGAAATACCAGGATGTGTTTGCCGACACCCTGGTCGAGATTGGCAAGGATGACGAACGGGTTTTCGCTATTACGGCGGCGATGCCGACCGGGACCTCGCTGGTGAAGTTCGCCAAGGCTCATCCAGACCGGTTCTTCGATGTCGGCATCGCCGAGCAGCACGCGGTGACCTTTGCCGCCGGTCTCGCTACTGCCGGGATGCGACCGGTTGTTGGCATCTATTCCTCATTTCTTCAGCGTGCGTACGACCAGATCATCCACGACGTGTGCATCCAGAACCTGCCGGTCATCTTCGCTCTCGATCGCGCCGGATTCGCCGGTGACGATGGCCGTACCCATCACGGGGTCTACGACCTGAGCTACCTCCGGTGTATTCCCAACATGACGGTGATGGCACCCAGGGACGAGAACGAGCTGCGCCACATGCTGGCTACGGCTATTGCGCATACCGAGGGTCCAATCGCAATTCGATACCCGCGCGGTGCCGGCATCGGCGTGCCATTGACAGATGCACTGACACCCCTGCCGATCGGCCGATCGGAAACGCTTCGCAAGGGATCCGATGTCGCGATCCTGGCTGTGGGTTCGACCGTCATCACCGCCGAGCGCGCTGCAGATGAACTGGCACTGGATCGTATCGACGCTACGGTCGTCAATGCCCGCTTTGTCAAACCGCTCGATGAAACCCTCATCCTCGACCTGGCCAGAACCCACGGGGCGCTGGTAACGATTGAAGAAAGCGCGGCGATCGGTGGGTTTGGCGCGGCAATCCTCGAACTGCTTTCCGATCATGGCCTGAACACGCCAGTCAAGGTTCTCGGCGTTCCCGATCGCATTTTCGAGCAGGCATCCCAGGGACGCCTGAGGGAACTCGCGGGGCTCGGCACGACCGATATCGTTGCGGCGGCCCGGCAGGTCGTATCGCTACGGCGGGCAAGTACACAAAGCGCAGCCGAACCCGTCGCGACCAGCTAAGCGGGGGACCGGTATGGCGATGTCCGAACAAAACAGCCACATGACCTCATTGGTCGAAGATGCCCCGGCGATCGACGAAACGCTTCGGCGATCCGGTGCAACGCTCGGCGAAGACCAGATGGCGCAACTGGCAGCCTATCGGGATCTTCTCTTTGCCGCCAACCAGAGAACTAACCTGACAGCTGTCCGAGACGTGCCAGGCATCGAACGGAGGCTGATCCTCGAGAGCCTGCGACTGGTCGTGCCAATCCGGGCGTTGCTCGACCCGGACGACGGTCGGCGCCGGTCCCTGATCGATCTCGGCACCGGCGCTGGCTTGCCTGGCCTGGTGCTTGCGATAGCTTGTCAAGACCTCAACGTATTCCTGCTCGATGCCACCGGAAAGAAGGTGGCCTTTCTCGATAGCGTCGTAGCGGCGCTTGGACTCAGCAACACCACCACGATTCACGCCCGGGCGGAGGAAATCGGGCATCAACCGCGGTATCGAAACGGATTCGATGTCGTCACCGCCCGGGCAGTATCCACGTTGCCCGCCTTGCTCGAACTTGGGCTACCGCTCCTGCGTGACGGTGGACACCTGGTGATGCCAAAGGGTGTAACCATCGACGACGAACTGGGAGCCGGCCAACGAGCGGCCGCGATCCTCGGCGGCGAGATCGTGTCGTCAGACCTTTTACCCGACTCGGGATCCACGATCGAGACCCGGCTCGTGATCGCCCGTAAATCGTCGCCGACGGCGGCCACGTATCCCAGGCGCTCCGGCATCCCATCCAAAGCCCCGCTCGGTGTCGACGCAACCGTGGGAGCGGCAGATCAAGGGAGCGAAGCCACATGAGCGCCCAGGTACCGCATCAGCCACCCCGGCGACATCGATTGTTCTACCGCAAGGAAAAGCTGCAAGGCGCCTGTTGGGAATACGAGATCTCCGGTGGGTGGCTGGACGTCCCAGTGGAGTCGTCAACGCGCCACATCCTCCGCCACTCGTTCCGGTTCTATCGTCCTCGCGATGCCACGCGACGAACCCAGGATGGGGTCGAGGTCGTGCAGCGGGCGGCAGCCGAGCAGTGGTTTTTTCCCGATCGATGGTTTTCCCTGCTCCGGTTCACCACCGACACCGATGCGACCATTGGTTACTATGTCAACTTCTCGCGGCCCTTGAGTGAAGTACGACGCGACTACTACGCCGATATCGACCTTGAGCTTGACCTCTGGATCGATCTCGATGGCACGACGACCGAACTCGACCGTGACGAATTCGAGCGCGAAATCGATTCCGCCCGGCTACCGGCAGATTGGGCCCAGGCCGTCACCGAAGCCGCCGGCAATGTGACCCTGGCGGTCGCCGACTGCGTTGCCCGGAATGGTCCCGATATGGAGCGCACCCGAGACTCCCGGTTCGGCATCCCGGAATTCATTCTTCTTGCCTGATCGGCCCCCTACACATCCTCGGGCCGGATTGCCTCGACGCGTTTCACGATCCCCAGCCACGTATCGTAGGCCGCGCGCCGGGCCGGGTCGGAGAGAATTTCCCGAGCGGTGAGGAGTTCCCGCATGTTCGCTTCCGAGCCCGGACCGGATGAGGTGTCGGGATGGTATTTCATGGCCAGCCGCTTGAAGGCCGCATCCATGACCTCCGGGTCCGCCAGCGGATCAACCTGGAGCACCTGGTAGTAGGTTCGCCCGACAGGCTGCTGGATACGAGGGGGATCGGGCCGCGCGTCCTGCTGTTTCCCGAGGTAGGCCGAGAGTTCCAACTGATCCATCAGCCGGTCCGTGACGAATCCGATTTCCTTCTCCGGAATCCCCCATTTTCCGTGGCAGGTCATGCACTCCATGACCATCTGGGATCGGACGTTCATGGTGGGCACGAAATAAAGGGTCAACTTGCGCTTCGTATCGTAGACAGCAAAGACCGATGTCTTGCGACATGTGGGACACTCGTTGACGAAGAATCCCCGTTGGTCGATGTAGTCGCGGGAACCAATGATGGGAAATACCAAGGGTTGGTCTACTCCAGAACCGTCTCGAACTTTGGTTGACTGTAGCAGGATTGGACGGCCAGCTACCACCCCCCTCCGCCCCCGACCACCACACGAAGGAATGCAGAGAGATGACTCCAGATGACACGCCGCCATTCGTGCAGCAGTGGCTCGCGACGCTTCGGCAATCCAGCCTGGACTCCATTGCCGAAGACCCGTCGACCACGGCCATTTTCTCGGCCGACATGATCAATGGATTCCTGCATTTTGGACCGCTCGCCTCAGACCGGGTCAAGGCCCTGGCCCTGCCCGTGGCATCGCTGTTCCACGCAGCCTGGGATCACGGGGTCCGGGACTTCGTACTTTGCCAGGATACCCACCATCCGCATACGCCCGAGTTCGACGCCTATCCGCCGCACTGCCTGGAAAACTCGCCCGAGTCCCACACCATCCCGGAACTGGCGAGCCTCCCGTTCGCCGACGCGTTCACGATTGTCGAGAAGAACTCCCTGAGTCCTTCAATCGCAAGTGCCCTGGACGACTGGCTGAACATGAATCGTCAGGTCACCACGGCGATCGTGGTCGGCGACTGCACCGATCTCTGCACGTATCAGCTGGCGATGTACCTGAGGATGCGAGCCAATGCATTGAACATCGACGGCTATTCGGTCATCGTCCCGATGAATGCCGTAGACACGTTCGACATCCCGCACACCGATGCCGAATCGTCCAGCAATGCCCACCCGGCGGATTTCTTCCACACGGTCTTCCTCTACCACATGGCCCAGAACGGGATCTGCATCGTGACGTCAATCTCGTAGCCGTAACGATAGCGCCGGTTTCGCAGGGCGGATACCATGCACCGGAACCGTCCCGGATGACGGTATTCGGTCGCATGTCCTTTTGGAGGAGATCCTGGAATGCCCATCGTCCAGAGCGGCCTGATCACCGAGGATCGGGAACGGCGGTACATTGCCAATCCCACGATCACGCCGATCCCGACCGCCTTGTACACCGATCTCTACCACGTCGACGCGGCCTACGTAGCCTGGAAGAGCGGCCAAATGGGCAACGCCACCTTCGACCTTTACACACGGTCGAATCCGTTCGGGGGCGGGTTTATGCTGGCGGCCGGGCTGGAACCGGCCCTCGACTACCTGCGGGCCTTCAAGTACACGCGCGAAGACCGGGACTACCTGCAACGAATCAAGGGGTACGACCCGAATTTCCTTGAGTACTTGCGGACGCTGCGGTTCACCGGTGAGATCCAGGCGATCGCCGAAGGGGAGATTGCGTTCCCCAACGAGCCCCTGTTGCGAATCACCGCGCCATTCCCGGAGGCGCTCATCATCGAATCAGGCTTGTTGCGCTCAATCGGGATTTCAACGCTAATCGCAACCAAGGCCGCCCGGCTCACCCTGGCCGCCAGGGGTGCAACCGTCGCCGACTTCGCGTTTCGCCGCGCGCACGAACCGTTCCTGGCCGCTCGCTCCGGTTACATCGGCGGTTGTGCCAGCACGTCGTTCGTGGCGGCTGCCCGTGAGTACGATATTCCCGGCTCGGGTACGATTCCGCACGCCCTGGTACAGGCCTACGCCGACGAACTGACGGCGTTCCGGGCCGTGGCTGCCGCCCTGCCCGCGTATTCATTGCTGCTCGACACTTACGATGTCGCACAGGGGCTGGAAAACGCCATCGTTGCCAGCAGCGAAGCTCGGGAGAGCCTCGGA
Organism: Chloroflexota bacterium; assembly: GCA_030858375.1. Taxonomy (GTDB): domain Bacteria; phylum Chloroflexota; class Chloroflexia; order Thermomicrobiales; family UBA6265; genus JACCYX01. Next base: position 5,627 of record JALZMD010000143.1, on the reverse strand, counting down.
CACCGAATGACCGCCGTGCGGCTCGACAGCGGCGATCTCGAAGCCGACAGCCGGATGTGCCGGGCGCGGCTCGACGAGGCCGAGATGCACGACGTGCGGGTGCTGGTGAGTGGTGACATCGATGAATACAAAATCGAGCGGTTCGTCCGCAATGGCGCGCCAATCGCGGGGTACGGGGTGGGCGGCAATCTCGGTGTCGGACTGGGAACCATCAAGAGTGGCACAGTTGGCGGCGTTATCGGGGCCGTCTACAAGCTGGCCTGGTACGGGGGGGACGATGACGAACGCGCCTCGGCCCGGATCAAACTCGCGGGCGGCGGTGACAAGAGCACCTGGCCAGGCCGGAAGATGGTTTACCGCATCGGTGAGTTCGAGTATGACTTGATCGAACTCGAGGGCCAGCCGGCGCCGACACATAACCGTTCCCTGATGCGTTCGATCGTCCAGCGCGGACACCTGGTGGCTGAAGTGCCGTCGATCAAGGAAGCACGTGCTCGAGCCGAGCAATCGCTGGCGACGCTGCCGGATCGACTCCGTGAGTTGACGGTGACGGAGCCGTACGAGGTGAGGATGAGCAAGGCCGTACAGTCACTTCGAGCGGATACGATCGCGCGCCTGAACAGCGACCAGGTCGGGGCATGAGCGATGAGGAGATAACGCGGGTTTTGGCATGGCTGGTTGACGCTGATGGGCCGCCTGTGGTTCCGATCGGGCGCTTCCCAGCTCACTGCCTGGCCAACTGGCCAAGACGCGCAACCGACGATATCGTGATAACGCGGGATCGGCGAAATCACTATTTGACCAACCATCTCGAAATGGAGACGTTTGAGCGGGATCTCGTGAGAACGTAGTTTGGATCCCGATGCCGTATTCGCCTTGTCGGACGACAAGTACACCGCACTGGTGTGTGCTCGCCAGGACGTACGTCACGACGACATCGCCGTAATTCGTGTCTCGACGACTCGCCAACTTCAGAACTCGGTAATCACTGCCAGAAGACAACTGCAAGCCCGGCGCGGCAAGCCTTCGCATCGCAACCAATTGGCTTGGATAAACGAAGAGAAATGATTGTTTGGCGGGACTGTCACCCCCGCATGACCTTACCCTGACGGGTTGATCCGGATCGTAGCCGACAGATTATCTCTACCTCAAACGATCACTCTCATGTTCCATTGTAGCGTCGAGGTCAAACTCCAGATTGCTGGTGTGACGGCGATTCACAGAACAGTCGATTGCTGTAGCCGAGGACAGGTAGAGCACGCATCGCTACGCTGCCGCAAACCTGCGTCGTCGACTCTACTTTCCTTCCACCGATAGCGTGATAAACTTCGCGACGTCCTCCTGCAGTTTTTTTAAGGCGCCCTTTTCGACGTAGACCATGTGACCGACCGGGAACTCCTCAAGCGTGAACCGGTTGTGGGCATCGGCGTCGAGACCCATGTGGTTCAGGGTGTACAGGGTCGCGTAGTACGGGGTGGCGAGGTCGTAGTAGCCGGACGCAATGTAGACGCGCATCCAAGGATTCTTGGCCATCGCCTCGCGCAAATGTCCGCTTGTGTCGGAGTAGCCATCCTTTGCGTCCCCCCAGTTCCATTCCAGGCCGCGGAGGATGTGATATTCCGTGTCGTTCTCGTACCCGAGCTCGGTGCGAAAGTACTGGTTGAGGGCCGTGGTGAACGGAGGCCAGATCACATTCAGGCTCGGATCGTAATCCGGTGTCTCGGACACGCCGGAGCGGTCCTTGCCGGTGAACCGGCTGTCGATCCGGCCGACCGTGAGACGCTCCGTTTTTAGCAGCTCCTTACAGAAGGCGTGGATGTTGACGCGCAGGTTGGCAAGGTCGAGGTAATCGCGCGTCAGCCCGGTGTAGGCAGCCAGGCGATCCAGGATGTCTGAGCGGCGCGCGTCGTCGAGCCGGTCACCAAGCGAAAGTGCCTGGACGTAGTCCGATTCATTCCAGGCTTCAACCTCATCCAGGAACGCCCGAACCCCCATTTTCTTGTGCCCAGGCGAAACCTTGTCGTGATACCAGGCCGTCGCCGCGTAGGTCGGCAGGAAGAGCTGGTAGGGAAGGTCGTTCCCGCCCTGGAACCGGGCGGTCTGCATGTTGAGAATGCTGGAGATCAGGATGATGCCGTTGAAGATGATACCCTTGTCGGCCAGGTAGCCGGCCAAACCGGCCGAGCGATAGGTGCCGTAGCTTTCGCCGGCCAGGAAAAGCGGGGACGTCCAGCGACTGTAGCGGGAGAGGTAGAGGCGAATGAACTCACCAACTGACTGCAGGTCACCGTCGACATCCTTGGCCTTCTTCGCATTCTCCTCGTTCGTCGCTCGACTGTAGCCGGTGTCAACCGGATCGATGAAGACGAGGTCGGTCGATTCAATCCACGAGAAGTCGTTGTCGATGATCCTGTAGGGTGGGCGCGGCATCGCCCCATCGTCGAGCATCTCGACCCGCTTCGGCGCGAGACCACCCATGTGCAGCCAGACCGAGGCCGAGCCGGGACCACCGTTGAAGGTGAAGGTCAGCGGGCGGCGGGCGCCGTCTTTCGGATCGTCCAGGGTATAGGCCGTGAAGTACAGATTGGCCTCGGTTTCGCCCTTGTCGTTCTTGATCGGTAGCTGACCAGCGGTGGTGGTGTAGGTAAACGATTTGCCGCCCACCTTGACCTTGTGCTGGCGCACCACCGGATCGGGCAACGGTGCCTCCACCGTTGCCGGCTTTTCGTTCGTTTCCTTCTTTTCCTCGTCAGACATTCATACTCCCGTAACCGGCGATTCGCGTCAATTCCTGACCGGCAGTCTATCCCAGCTGGGTACATCTCGCGCGGTTTGGCGGCATGCATGCAAAAGCCCGCTTCGCCGGAACGAAACGGGCTTCACCGGTAATGCCCAGGATTCAGGGCTGCAACAGTCGTTGAGCGCGCTCGCGGAGCGTCGCCTCGATCGTGCTTTTGAAGGGCATCGCGGCGAATGGATAATCGCCAACGATCATGACCTCGCTATCCGCGACAGCGAGGCTGCCACTGATCTTGAAGCCCATGGCCTTGAATGAAAACGTGCCGCCATCGTCTGACCAGGTTTCCTGGAGATCGGTGATGCGGTCACCGTATTGTTCTTTCGCCTGGCCCAGCAGCCCTTTGATACGGTTGAGCGCCTCGTCCTTGCCCAATTGGTGGTCGACGGTGACGGTGCTCTTCGGCAAGTGATATCTCCTCGGTCGAGTACGGCATGGCTCAATGGAGCCAGACGTCAAGAATACTCGACCGGCTGTGTACGGCGACTATTCGATGCGGTCGGCGCCAGCGGCAACCGGCACGCCTTCAGTTGGACTCGAGGCATGGGCGACGGCGCTCCTCGGTATCCGGCCGGCGAGGAATGCGAGGCGGCCCGCCTCGGTACCCAGGCGCATCGCCCGCGCCATGCGCACTGGATCATTGGCACGAGCCACCGCCGTATTGACCAAAACGGCGTCGGCGCCGAGTTCCATGGCCAGCGCTGCATCCGAGGCGGTGCCGATGCCAGCATCGACCACGACCGGCACGGTCACGGCATCGATGATACGCTTGATGCTGACCCAATCCTGCACACCTTGTCCGGAACCAATCGGTGAAGCCAGCGGCATAACGGTCGCGGCACCGGCCTCCTGAAGCCGGATCGCCGCGACCAGGTCAGGGCTGGTGTAGGGCAACACAACGAACCCTTCCTCAACCAGGATTTTCGTTGCCTCGATCGTGCCCGTCACGTCGGGCCAGAGCGTTGCGCGATCGCCGATGACTTCGAGCTTGATCCAGTTCGTACCGGTTGCCGCCCGGGCCAACCGCGCCATCCTGACGGCATCCTCGCTGGTGTAGGCGCCGGCCGTGTTCGGCAACAGGCGCAATCGGGAGAGGTCGAGGTGGTCGAGGATGCCTTCCTGTCCGTTTGAAGGGCCGTCGAGATCCATGAACCGGATGGCGACCGTGACCATTTCGGTGCCGGCGGCATCGAGCGACGCCGCCATGCTGGCGTTGTCCGGGTACTTGCCGGTCCCGAGGAAAAGGCGAGAACCAAACCGAATACCCGCTATTTCGAGTGCGTCGACCGGATCGTGGTCACCACCGGACACGGCCCGGACCACGTCCACTTCGTCACCGTCGTCAAGCTGGAACGATGCCCACTTTCCCTTCGGAACGATGGCGCCATTGACGGCAACGACCATGGATCGCTCCGTCTCGCTCCGCTCCTGAACAAGGTCCTGGATCGTTGGGGCCTCGTCGGTCTCGATCTCACGTTCCTTGCGATTGACCATAAGTTTCACAGTGAGCTTCCTATCCTGGTCGATGCGGGTAATGGAAGTAACGGTTTCCGTGGAGTGCCGCTTGCCTGGGCGGCGATGTCGACAAGCTGGCTGGTGGCGTGGCCGGGATCGGCATGATCGACGATGGCCGAGATGACCGACGCGCCCGAGCAGCCGGTAGCGACGATCTCGCCGATGTTGGAATGATCGATGCCGCCGATCGCCAGAACCGGGATGTCGAGGCGTTCGACGATTTCGGCCAGCGCATCGAGCCCTCGACCGGGTTCGTCCGGATGGGATCGCGAGGAGAAGATGTGGCCGAACGTCACGTAGTCGGCACCCAGGGCGTCGGCTTCAATCGCCTCTTCGAGCGAGTGCACGGAAATCCCGACGCGGGCGAAGCGGCCAAACGGCGGCGTGAGTTCCAGCCACGGCGAGCCGAGGTGAAGCCAGCGAACGCCGAACTCGCCGGCGACCTTCGGGTCGCCATTGACTACCAACCGTTCGCGATCCCAGGCCGGCGTTTGCTTCAGCGCCTGGATCATGGCTGTCATCGACGGGGCTTCGTCCCGCAACTGGATCGACCCGACACCAGCCTCCAGGACATCGACAATCACCGGAAGGGTGCGGTCGACTGGTCGCAGGCGGCGCATGATGCACTGGATGTGAAATGTGCTACTGGTCATCGCTGATCATGCCTCGTTAACGACAACACCGCGTTCCTGGAAGGGAATCGCGGTGAAAAGTGCCATGTGGCCTTTTGCGCCGCGCTTTCCTCCACCGGTCCGAACCGGATCAGGTTCCAAGGGTGTAATCTCAGCCCATCAGGGGCACCCCTAGCGCGATATGTTAGAGGAAGGGTACCAGATTGCACCACGTATGCGACCATTGGTCCATCTGGCACACCATCATGTTCCCGAACCGCCGATCAACGAAGGGATCGTCCGCCACCCATGAACGCCTCCGCCCGCCGTATCCTGCGGTCGGTTTTCCTCGTGGCCGCCCTGCTGACGATCGTCCCCCCTCCGGCGCTCGGGCAAACACCGGCGCCGACCAATGCCACCAATGAAGCGAATCCGTTGCTCCATGGCGCCCTGCCTTGGGAACTGGCCGACGACACCGAGGCAATGATGGTGCTATCAGTCACTGACGGCGACACCGTGCGCCTGACCTATCCCGACGATGACTGGTACTACAACACGCGCCTGATCGGGGTTCAGGCACCGGAAATGGACGGCCCCTTCACGGATGAGCAGTGTTACGGTCCCGAGGCCAAGGCATTCCTGCAGGAACTGCTGCCGGCCGGCACGGTCGTCTACGCGCAGCAGGACGTTTCCGACGAAGATCG
>JALZMD010000054.1 GCA_030858375.1 Chloroflexota bacterium | reverse complement strand
GCGCCGGCATTGAAGGCGCCGTCGCCTGGCTCCTGCCACAACAGGGTGATGACGGTGGGTTTGTGGGGTTCAGCGGTGAAAGCGATCCCGGGACGACACTCGACGCCATCATGGCCCTGGCTGCCGCCGATTCCGCCGGAGTCGACACCGGTGATTCGGTCGACAGGGCCGTTGCCTATCTCGAATCCGGCGATGTTGCCCTTGTCTATGGGCAGACCGGCGTGGGCCAGGCGGCGAAGCTGACGCTTGGGTTGAGCACCATTGGCATTGCTCCAGCCGGGTTTGCCGCGGTCGAGCCGCTCGCCATCGTTGAGAACGGCGCCGATCCAACCACTGGCCTCTACGGTGTCGGTGTCTACGATCATGCGCTGGCCGTGATGGCGCTAGTGGCGACTGGGAATGAAGTCCCTCCAGCGGCGGTCGATGCCTTGACAGCGACGCAGGCGGAGAACGGGGGATGGGCGTTCGATGCCTCGACCGATCCGGCAATGTCCGATAGCAACACCACGTCGATGAGTATCCAGGCTCTGGTCGCGGCGGGCCAGGGAAACAGCGATGCCGTCGCGGGCGGCCTGACCTACCTGGAGTCGATCTGGCTCGAAGGCGGCGCGGCCTACAACACACTGCCGGAAACGCTGCCAGACGCCAACTCCACCGCCCTCGTGATTCAAGCATTCATCGCGGCCGATCGCGAGGTTACCGACGAAATCGCGACGCTGGCGACATTCCAGAACGAAAGTGGCGCGTTCCACTACAACGCGGCTGATACGTCCGACAACCTTTACGCCACTAACGGCGCCATACCGGCCTTGGCGCTTCTTGCCTACCCGTTTGCTGCCATCCAGACCAACGCAACGCCAGTTGCCACTCCGGTCATGGTCCATGCCGCGCTCGCCGCTTAGCAGGGGGACTGTCGCCTTCGTCGTCATTGCGCTCATTGCGGCTGGATTCATCCGGCCTGGTGGCCCGCTAGCGACCGCGCAGGCCGGCGACACTATCAACGTGTCGGGCATCTTCGTGGACTACGGCGATGGTCGAACCTCACATGCAATCGTGCCTTTCGGCGAGGATACGATCAGCGGGGTCGAGTTGTTGCGCCAGAGCGGTCTCTCATTGCTATCCGTCGAGTTCGGTGGAATGGGCGAAGGCGTGTGCGCGATCGAAGACACCGGTTGCGATCTCTCCGCCTGCCGCGCTCGGCTCTGCCAGACTGGCGATCCCGATTCGCCATTTTGGCAGTATGTGCAGCGTGCCAGTGACGGAACCTGGCAACCAGCTCCCCTCGGGGCGAGTTCGAGCGTGATCGAGCACGGCGACGTGGACGGTTGGTTCTGGACCGGTACAACGCCACGATCCACCGCCGTTACGCTTTCAGAGATTGCGTCCGAAACCGGTATCGATCTGGACACCTTCGCGACGTCTGGAGACACCAGACTTGAGGCCATCGTCGTGACCACCGGCGAATCATCAGGCAACGATGACGTGAGCCGGGGAAGCGTGCTAACCGGCATCGCGATCGTGGCGGCGATTGCCGTAGTGGGTGTTTTCCTCATCGTCCGATCCCGGCGCCACACGTGACGCTGGCTGTCCAACGGCTGGATTCGAGAGCCTGGCTTTGCTGGGGCCTGGCGGCCATGACGCCACTGCTGTTGAGCCGGAATCCATGGCTCCTGCTTCAAGTGTTGTTGATCGTCTCTATCGTGCGAACGGTCTGGCGACCGGCGATGGCCGAGCAAGGATTGGGCTGGTTCCTCAGGATCGCCGCGACGTTTGTTGTCGTCGGCATCGTTTTCAATGTGCTGACTGTTCACGCCGGTGACCGTGTCGTTGGCGAGTTGCCCAAATCCTGGCCGGTCGTTGGCGGGACCCTCACCTGGAACGCGCTGGTGTACGGCTTGCTGGGAGGTGTCACGCTGTTTTCGCTCGTCCTGACTGGTCTCACTGTGTCGACCCTGATTTCATGGACCGATCTTTTTCACGTGCTGCCCCGGCGTTTGGCACCTATTGCGGTAACCGGATCGGTCGCGTGGGCCTTCCTGCCCCAGACTGCCGTTGCCTGGCGCCAGATCCGCGAGGCGCAAACGATGCGGGGACACCGGTTTCACGGGGTCCGGGACTACATCCCGATTGTGGTGCCGTTGCTGGCCGGAGGACTCGATCGATCGCTCGTGATGGCCGAAGCGCTCGAATCGCGAGGTTTCGGGGCATCGCCGGGCCCAATGTCGCCTGGGCGACGTCCTTGGCATGACATCACCTTCGGTTCCTGCGTTATCACCGGCCTTGGGGGGTTGACGGTAGCGGTCTATTGCCTCGCCGTCGGGATGGGAACCTGGGCGATTATCGCCGCGTTGGTGGGAAGCATCTCACTCGCCACACTGGTTCGAACATCGCCCACTCCTTTTGCGAAGAGAACCCGCTATCGCACGCTGGTCTGGACCCCGGCCGACTCATTGGTCACCACGGTGTCACTCATCACTGTATCGATCGTCGTCATCTGGAACGGTGTCCGTCCGGACTCGCTCGCTTACGCCCCTTATCCGATCCTCACCGTACCTCCGGTCGACGTGCCGCTGCTGATCATCCTCGGACTTCTCATGGTGCCCGCTTTGGTCTTTCGTCTCGAGGCACAATCGACATGACCACGGTGGAGGCACCAACCATCGAGATCTGCGGTGCGTCGTTTCGCTATCCGGACTCACCGACCGATGCGTTTCGGGATGAATCCTGGAGAATCGAACCGGGCAGTTTCACGCTCATCGTCGGACCTTCAGGTAGCGGAAAATCCTCGCTGCTGCGATGCCTCAACGGCCTCGTTCCGCATTTCTCGGGCGGGTCATTCGGCGGACAGGTCATCGTCAACGGCCACAATACACGAACAGTTGGCCCTCGTGACCTGAGCGCCACAGTCGGTTTTGTCTTCCAGGATCCAGAGGCCCAGCTCGTGACCGACCGGGTCGAAGACGAAATTGCCTTCGGACTTGAACAGCATGGTGTCGATCCACTGACGATGCGGAAGCGCGTCGAGGAGGCCCTGGACTACCTTGGTATCGAACGCCTGCGCAACCGCCGCCCCACTGAGCTCTCGGGAGGGGAGCGACAACGGGTTGCGATCGCTTCGGCACTTGCGATGCACCCGAAACTCCTCGTGCTCGACGAACCGACCAGCCAGCTCGATCCGTGGGGCGCCGAAGATGTACTTTCAGCCCTCACCCGGCTCAATGAGGATTTGGGCCTGACGGTTGTCGTTGCAGAGCACCGCCTGGATCGCCTGTTATCGCGCGCCGATACGGTTCGGGTGATGGGCCGGACGGATGGTGTGGCGCTGGCTGGACCACCGGACCAGGTGGTTCAACAAATGGACACGGTGCCCTTGCCTCCGGTCACTAGACTGGGGCGAGCACTTGGGATCTCACCGGCGCCTCTGACGGTCAAGGACGCCCGTGCTGCTTTCTCCGGTACCGCTATCATTGGGCAACCAGCATCGTCGCTGGCTGTGGTAACCGGCGAGATCATGACTGAACTCGCCGGTGTGCAGGTCAGGCTTGGCAACCGGATCGTGCTGGACAAGCTCTCCCTGCGGGTCCGGGCCGGTGAACTGGTGGCCGTGATGGGGAGGAACGGCTCGGGTAAGACGACCTTGCTTCGTGCCATCGCCG
>JALZMD010000007.1 GCA_030858375.1 Chloroflexota bacterium | reverse complement strand
GGGCCCTCCGGTCCACACCCCACCGGGACCGATCGTCCAGACCGGCATCCTCGCCGCGTCCGCCTGTCATCCTTTCGTACCAGGAGCCCCACCATGTCCCTGCTCGACCGCCCCCTGTCTCGCCGTCGTGTCGCCGTGGCCGGAGCCGCCGTGGCCGAAGGGCTGTGGAATCCAGGCAACATCGTCTTCGGGCCAGACGGCACCCTTTACATCGCCGAATCCGGTGTCGCGGCTGGCGGAGGACCCGCCGACGGTGCCCCCCAGGCAACACCTGGAGCTCAGGGCTCAGCCCCGCTGGTGGCACCCCAGGTCAGCCAACTCGCCCCCGATGGTACGCAGTCAGTGCTCACCACCGAAACCGGCGGCATCGGCATCGCCATCTACGGCGGCGAGGTCTACGTTTCGGCTGGTGGCGGCTCGATCGGTATGGGCCTCACCGAGTATCCCGGTGAAAACACCGTCAACGCGGTCAGCATTGAAACCGGCGAAGTCCGCCTCGTTGCCGCGCTCGGCGCCTACGAAGCCGAGAACAATCCGGACGGCACCGACGTCAACCCGAACCTCTACGGCCTCGATATCAGCGATGCCGGCGAAATCTACGTTGCCGACGCCGGTGGCAATACGATCTACAGTATTGATGCGGCGAGTGGTGAATTCGAACTCTTCGCGGTTCTGCCTAACCTCACCGATCTCACCGGCGCTACCCCGACTGCGGAAGAACAGGCAATGCAGCCTGGCCCGCGCCAGCCAGTCCCGGTCAGCGTCGTTATCGACGAGGGCGGCTCCATCAACGTTGGCCTCCTCAGCGAATTCTGGGACGGCCCGAATATCCTCGCCTATGCCCCGGATGCGACCTACACCGAAGGCGTCTCCGGCCTTTCTACCATCGTCAGCATGGCCCTTGGTCCTGACGGCCTGATGTACGCCAGCCAGCTCACGGCCGACCTGAGCGGTGAAGCGCCCGCGCCCGGCAATGTCTTCCGGATCAACGCCGACGGCACGCTCGAACCAGTGGTCGAAGGGCTCTTCTTCCCGCACGGAATCGTCTTCGACGCCGATGGCAACCTTTACGTCACCGCCAACTCCATCATTTCGGCGCCGGATGCCCCGCTCGGCCAGGTCCTCCGCATCGACGGCATCGCGACCGCCTAACCGCCATGCGCCGGTAGGGGAGGGCCTTGTGCCCTCCCGCTGGGCTGGCCGCCACTTCGTTACACCAACCACTGCCACGGACGAACCACGTGGCTGTCCGTGGCCACGCATCCACAAGGAACCACTGCCATGTCCCTGTTGCGCATCGTCTCCACCGCCCTCGGTGTCCTGCTACTACTCATCGCCACCGCGCTGCCGGCGAGCGCCCAGGTCGAGGCGGTCGACATCGCCTTCTCCAGTGAGAAGATCGACTCCTACGGATTTCCGGAACTTCTCGTCACGTTCAACGGCAGCGAATTCGAAGTCCCAACGGCGGTCGAAGCGGGGTATCACGTCGTCGTCCTCACCCCCAGCGCCGATACCGCCGTCTACGTCGACTTCATGCAGCCGCCCGCCGGCCTGACCGAGGAAGAAACGGTCGAGAAGGCGTTGCGCGCCGCGGCCTGGGACGAAGTTGAACCGGGATGGACCTTTGGCGGCGGCTCCTATGCGTTCCAGGACATCCCCACCCGCTTCATCGTCCGCCTGGATGCCGGGGAATGGCAGATCGCCGCCTCCTGGCAACTCGACGCGGACGGCGCCGAAGAAACCATGACGCTCAGCCCGCTCACCGTCACCGAGGCTGGATCCAGCACCGCTGGCGAGATCGACCCGGAACCGGATGTCGTCATGGAAATGAACGATATCGAATTCGGAGGTCTCGATACCACGATCCCGACCGGCCCAACCCTCTTCGAGGTCCGCAACGTCGGCGAGCAGCCACGCCAAATGGTGCTCTTCCGCACCGACCGACCGCTGACTTCAGAGGACTACGCCAACTGGTTCGCCTTGATGGAATCGGCCACACCGCCCGCCGCGCCGTTCACGATGATCTGGGTCGGCTACGCCGCCCTCACGTCGCCCGGCTACTCGACGTGGATCGAGCTCGACCTCGAACCAAGTACGTATACCGCCACCAGCTGGGTCATTGATCCCGAAACCGGCGCCCCGGCCCTGCTCCTCGGCATGGTTCAGAGCTTCGAGGTCGACTAACGATCCTGACGGTAACTCCCAGGCAACTTTGAACGCACGACGGGCAACCGCCTTGGTCGCCCGTCGTTTTCTTGTGATATCCGCGACGCTGGCTAACGGGGGAGACTCGGCATGGCACGTCACGACGTGGCCTCACCCCTGCCCCAGCACGTTCTGTTCGATGCCCGGCAGCAAAACCTGCCGGAACATCGCCGAAATGACCTCCTGGCGGCTCCGCACCCCCAGCTTGCCGTAGACGCTCCGCAGGTGCCACTCCACCGTGTGCTCGCCAATGAACATCGCCTCCGCGATCCCGGCGTTGCCCTTGCCTGTCGCCAGGTGCGTCACCACCGCCCGCTCCTGCGGTGTCAGGCCCCAGCTTGCGGGCACCTCCGGCACCGGAAGAGGGGCTTCGGCCGCGATCACGATTGCTGCCACCCCTGGTTGCCCGGAGGCCGACGCCTCGACCCGCACCCGACCCTGCGCCGTCGGCACTGTTACCGTCGCTGCCCGGGCGAAGTCCGCCTGCCTCAGCGCCGCCATCGTCGCCCACATCGACATCGGCAATCCGTCGCCCGCATCGGCGATCACATCCAGCCAGCGCTCGCCGGCCGGGGTCGCGAATTGCACATCCCCCTTTTCCCCGACCAGCAGAATGCCGGACGCGTCGCTCGATTCCACCGACGCCGCAAGCAAGGCCTGCTCGCGCGCCGCCGCGATCGCCAGCGCCTTGCCGATGATTGGGCTCATCTGCCGCACGAACGCCACGTCGGTTGCGCGGAACTGCCGGGCAGGATCCCGCCGGTAGGCCTGCATCGCCGCCACGGGCCGGTCGCGATCTCGGAAAATCGCCAGGATCGTTCCACCAACCGGACTTTGCCCTTCGTGGTAGTGACGATAGTGATCCTGAGGGGTGACTGTGGCCAGGTGGTCCGGGGCATAGCCCCAGCACTCATGCTGGCGTTCCTGGAAGGCGACCCCACGCAAGCCGCTCCGGGCCAGCTCCGGCAGTTCGGCGTAGGGTGTCGGCATCGCCAGGTAAACCTCCCGCAGCCACTCCAGCCGGGCCTCGGCATCGTTCTCGCTGGCCCCCAGCAACCCATTGATGAGCAGGGTTTGACCGTCGAGCCCGAACATCCGGTAACCGTCCCAACCGATCGCATCCTCGAGCGTATCGGCAATCTGGATCGTTAGCCGTTTCGGCGGCAAGCCGGCGGCGGCGAGATCGTTGATCTGCCGCTTGGCATGTTCGTGGGCTCGGGAGAGACGTGGCATGGGGAACTCGCCGGTCGGGTGCAGGACATTTACCAATTTGGCGCAGGAAACCCTACTGCAAACGATAACGTTGCGAGGTCGTGTCTCGTTCCCGGAGTCTCCATCGTCAGCGGGCACGGCTCAGGTGAACGCGAACCTGCCCGATTGACTGGCGATATTCCAACTAGAGTCTTGGTATAAGGGAAGGGAGACGCAGGCCCGTGGGATTCATGCGGCCCGGATTGTCCAACCGAGCGTCCGAAACACCTGATCAGCCCTGGCAGAAAGGCACCACTAACCCATGTCCAACGAGTACAACACCGCGATTATCGAAGAGTTCCGCGCCAACCACGGCAAGCTCGGCGGCCGCTGGGAAGGCTCGAAGCTCGTTCTCGTGAACACCATCGGCGCCAGGAGTGGCCAGGTCCGCACCATCCCGCTCGCTTACCTGCAACGGGACGACCGCGTCTATATCGTCGGCTCGGCGGCGGGCAGCGAAAGACACCCGGCCTGGTACCACAACCTTGTCGCCAACCCGGACATCACCTGGGAACTGGGCGACGAACCGATCTCGGGGAAAGCCTCCCTGCTCGATGGCGACGAACGCGCCTCGACCTGGAACGACATCGTCGCCGCGCTCCCCTTCTTCGGGAAATACCAGGAGCAGGTGAGCCGCGAAATCCCGGTCTTCGCCCTCATCCCACGATAGTCCAGCCCGCCACCGTATTGGCCGGTCGTTCACTGGCCATCCCCTTGCGCCCTGCGCCATACGCCCTATCATGGCCCGTAACGCATACCCAGCCGCGCAATCGCCAAATGCAGGGGGCTTACGCCATGGTCACCGCAACCCGGACACCCATCACCCTCAGCGCCGAGCAACTCGACAGCTTCGAAACTGCTGGCCACCTCATCATCAAGGGCTTCTACCGTCCGGACGAGGTCAAGCTCCTGAACGACACCTTCATGGAGATGCATCGGCAGGGGCCGATCAAGGGCTTCTTCGCTCCCAAGACCGCTGAAGAAGCCAACGGCGACCCACTCAAGATGTACCCCCGGATCATGCACCCCCACCGCTTCAACGAAACCGCCCGCTCGTACCTGCTCGACTCCCGGCTCGAACCCGTCCTTCGGGACCTCTTCGGCGAGGAGCCGCTGGCCGCCCAGAGCATGCTCTACTTCAAGCCCGCCGGCGGCCGCGGCCAGGCCCTGCACCAGGATAACTTTTACCTCAACGTCGACCCCGGCACCTGCATCGCCGCCTGGCTTGCACTGGATTACGTAGATTTGGACAACGGCTGTCTCGAAGTCGTTCCGGGCACCCACAAGATGGATCTCTTCTGCCCCGAGGAGGCCGACACCACCCAGTCGTTCACCCGCGAATACGTACCGCCGCCACCGGGCCTGGCGAAGGTGCCGGTCATTATGGAACCCGGCGACATGCTCTTCTTCAATGGCACCCTTGTCCACGGCTCAGGCCCCAACGCGAGCAAGGACCGGTTCCGCCGCTCCTACATCTGCCACTACATTGGCCGGTCGGCCGAGCGGATGTCCGAGTGGTACCGCCCGATCCTGACCTTCGCCGGTGACGACGTGGTGATCGACGCCAACACCGGCGGCGGCCCCTGCGGCACCGAGACGGACGCCGTCGGCCCGCACTGAGAAGGCGGTTGCCGTTGGAAACGGAACCAGATCGTACGTCGCAGGAAATCGTCAGGGCCGACGCCGAACGGATCCTGTCAGCCGCCTTCGGCACGGTGCGCCTGGATGCCGGCGCACCGCTCGATATCAGCGATAGCAGTGGTCGCTCCAACCTGTGCCGGTTCCAGGTGCTAGACGGGCCGGCAGGCATTCCAGCATCCGTTGTCGTCAAGCAGGCAGTGGCGATGGGTGACGAGTCCTGAGATCCCGATCGTCCCGGCGGACCGGCCAGCCGCCTCTTCTCCGAGTGGGCAAGTCTCCAGTTCCTTGGCGAGGTGGTTCCGGATCGGCCAGTGGCGCCACGCCTGTACGGTGGCGACCGTGACGCCGGAATCCTGGTCATGGAAGATCGTGGCCCGATGGCCGATGGGCTCACCGAACGGTTGCTCGGTGACGATCCCGTCGCCGCGGAAACGGATCTGGTCGCTTACGCGGCGACGGTGGGGCGGATGCACGGGGCAACCGCTGGTCACATCGCACGCCATGACGAACTTCGTGGCGCCCTCGGGCCCTCCGACGCAGGTCTTGACCAGGATTGGATGAAGCCAACCTTCCACGCCACGCTGGACGCGCTCGAGCTCACGCCTGTCTCATCCATCGATGACGATCTCGCGGTAATCGAGGCCGCCATCGGCAGGCCAGGCGACTTCGCCGCCTTGATCCATTCCGATCCGTGTCCTGGCAACTGGCTCCGAACCGGAACCTCGGACCGTTTGCTCGACTTCGAATTCGCCGAAGTCGGCCATACCCTCCTCGATGGCGTCTACGGACGCGTGCCCTTCCCGACTTGCTGGTGCATCGGGCGGCTACCCGAACACGTCACCCAGACCATGGAGCGGGCCTACCGGGTGGAATTCGCCCGGGGTTGCCCCGCCGCGCGAAACGATGCCCGCTATGCGCAGGCCGTGGCCAACGCATGTGCCTACTGGCTGGTTGATCTATGCCTTCGGTCGCCCATGCCGATGTTGCTGGAAGAGGACTTCGAATGGGGTACGGCAACGATTCGCCAGCGGCTCCTGGTCCGGCTCGATGTCGTCATCCAGGTCACGCGGGAATCAGGTCATCTCGAAGCACTTGGCGACCAGGCCGAAGCCATGGCCCGCACGTTGCACGATCGATGGGATCCGATCGTCGCGCCGCTGCCGCTCTATCCCGCCTTCCAGACCGAGTAGGGAGCTGCCCGTATCCGCTTTGCGCTTCAGCCCCCATGTGCCGTTTGATACGGGCCTCGATTGATCAATGGAACGACCCTGGCTCCGGGCAGGGACACGCTCTGCCACGCTCGGCGATCACTCAGAAATGACCCGCCGTCCGTCTCGGGCCTTCCGTCGGGAATCGTTGCTCCACACCAGTACGAGAACCGTCAGCTCCGCGACCGAACCGGCCAACAAGGGTTGCCGAAGAGGTCCAGCCTGCCAATCGTGTCGCTCAGGGAACGCACGATCGGAAACCTCATCAATCATATCCCGATGCCACGTCGTTCCCCTGATTCGCGCTCAAGTTTCCCCGGCAACGTCAACCGCGAAATGCGTAGTTCTACTGATGCGGCCACCTGTTTGGCGCGTCAGGATAACGGCATGGAGTGGGTATGGTACCGATCGGCCAGTGACTGCTTTGCCGTCGGACCGGAGGCGAAGCTCGCCGCCTTTTCCTGCCAGGCGCCTGAGCACGGTCACTCCCGGTTTCACATGTTCACCTTCAGGGTCCCTGTCTCTGTCGCCCCCGCCCAAAGGAGCCACCATGTGCGCCGAACCAGCCCCTGCCCTCGACATGGACGCGGTCCATGCCTTCGCCTTCAAGGTCATTGGCGACGTCACCGCCAGCCAGATGGACATTCTCAACGTGATCGCCGATCGCCTTGGACTCTTCGATCACCTTGCCGAAGCTGGCGCCGCGACAAGCGCCGAGTTTGCCGATCGCGCCGGAATCGATGAGCGCTACGCCCGGGAGTGGTTATCAGCCATGGCGTGCCATGGGTACGTTGCGT
>JALZMD010000001.1 GCA_030858375.1 Chloroflexota bacterium | reverse complement strand
CTGGGGTGGACATCGCAATCGACGATGCCGACCCTGCCGCCCGTGGTGACGTCCCGTTCCGTGGCTGTCGCAACCATGTCGTGCTCTCCCTGTACGGCGGCGATCATCGGTTCCGCCGCCTCGTATCGTTCCATCATCGCAGGTCGAACGGACGACCGGAGCGCTCGTGACCGGCCGGAGTTGCTGGGTGATGAATCCCCAAACACTGTTCCCTGATGATGGTAACGATACCATCAGATAGCGCTCCTGTCGCGAGTCCCGTGCCTTTTTACCTATCCGCACGTCGGCACGAATATCACTCATTGCATTATTTGTCACGATGTTGACATGGTATCGCTACCCTGATAACGTCACCGACACATTCTCGCAGTCGAGTCTGGCGTGTCGTAACGCCCTTTCGTATGGCTTCAACGGAGCATTGCACGGTCATTGCGGCGGTGTACTCAATGGGATGTGAAAGGAGTCTCCGGTACGTCACCACCGGCACTGCGCATTCGGATTCCACGAGCCTCGCGTATCACGGTCGGTAGCATGGCCAGTAGCCGGGCTGATTGGCCCCAAGGAGAGAGCAAAATCATGGCAACGTCTATTACACGTGTGACTCGCCGCCGCGTAATCGGCGGCCTGGCGGGCGCCGGCCTGGCCGGGGCCGGAATTGCCAAGGCATCGGCAAGTTTCGGGTCGCCGTATTTTCTTTCGTCGAGATATCAGGATGGGGCCGTGACCTCATTCCTCAACTGGGAGGCAATGGCCGGAACGCCGACCGAGGCAGCGGTGCTCGCCTATCAAGAGCAATCCGGAAATACGGTCGAGATTATCCCGACGCCTGGTACCGGGACCGACTACGAGACCAAGGTCCGCACGATGCTTGCCGGAGGCACGATTCCGGATGTCATCCGCGTCAACGACGACTTCGTCCGCTTCTATTCGACCAAGGACCAGTTCACCGACCTCCAGCCGTTGATCGAACGCGACGGCATCGATCCCGCCGAATTCTACGAGCCGATCTGGGAGTTTGCTCGCCAGCCGGATGACGCCTACACGGCGTGGTCACTCGGCAGTCAGCCGCGCCTCATCTATTACAACATCGACATGTTCGAAGAGGCTGGCGTGGCCCTGCCGCCCAAGGATTGGGTGGCCGAGGGATGGACCTGGGACGATTTCATCGAAACCGCCAAGGCACTGACGATCGAGGGCGAGCGCTGGGGCGCCTTGGTCTTCGACGACACTGGATGCGAGCAGACCTTCTCCGTCAACAACGGCCTGGCCGAGGGTATCTATTCGGAAGACGGGTTGACCTTCCAGCTGGCCGAGCCGCAGGGATACGAGGCGATCCAGTGGCTTGCCGATCTCTCGCTCGTCCACAAGGTGCAGCCGGAGCGGGGCCTGGTGACGGAGGCGAACTCCGGAAACGGTCTCTTCCTCCAGGGGCGAGTGGGTATGATCTTCCGGACCCAGGGCACGATGGCTTACTTCCGGAACAACGGGATCGACTTCAACTGGGATGTCACCTCGCCGCCGGCCAATGTGGATCACAAGAGCGAGGGTAGCCTGATCTGCTATGCGATTCCGACCGCGGCGCAGAATCCGGAAGGCGCGTGGGAACTGTTGAAGTTCCTGGGTGGACAACCGGGAAGCCAGATCTTCGCCGAAAGCGGTAATTTCATCCCGTCGTTCGAGGCGAGCGCCGAGGCGATCCAGGCGGTCGAGGGCACGCCGCCCGCCAATCTCGGCCTCTTCGCCGAAGCCATGAATCATGGAACGACGGTCAATTTCACCGAATTCACCGAGAACGCGCGCAACGTCTACCGGCCACAGCTCGACCTGGTCTGGAATGGCGATTCGACCGCCGAAGAAGTACTTACCGGAGTCAAGGACGAGATCGAGGAGATCTTGAGCGGCGCATTCTAGCTAGATGAGGTCCCGGCCGGAAGCATACTCCCGGCCGGGACTCACGGGCGGTGAACAGGAACGCTTTAATGGATGTCCAGGCCAAGACACAATCGCGATCGGCCGCGTTGCCAAGATTCTCGCGCCGCGCGAAGCAGGACTTCGAGGGCTGGCTGTTCATCTCGCCAGTAGTGGTGGGCGTGCTTGCCTTCTACTTCGTCCCAATCCTGGTGTCGCTCTATACCTCGTTTACCAATGCGGACGGCCTGACCCAGCGGGACTGGATCGGGCTTTTCAACTACGAACGGCTGATCACGCGGGACGATGCATTTCGCGAAACGATCACGAACACGCTCTATTACGTGCTCGGTCACATACCGCTGACGATCGGCGTCTCGCTCGGCCTGGCCCTGCTCTGTCACCGCAACATGCGGGGCGTGACGATCTTCCGGACCGCCTACTTCCTGCCGGTCGTCACCAACGTGGTCGCTATCAGCCTGGTCTGGAGCTTCTTCTTCGCCCCGGAGGCGGGGCCGGTGAACTGGCTGATCGGCCTGTTCGGCGCGGATGGCCCATCGTGGCTATCGAGCACGACCTGGGCGATGCCGGCGATCATCATTGTCAGCGTCTGGTTCGGCGTCGGCTACCCAATGGTCATCCTGCTGGCCGGTCTCCAGGGCATTCCGGAGGTCTATTACGAAGCGGCTAAGGTCGACGGTGCGTCTGCGTTCTGGCGGTTCCGGTCGATCACGATTCCGTTGCTGACCCCAACCCTGTTCTTTCTCACGATCACCCAGTTCATTTCGTCATTCCAGGTCTTCGGCATCATCTACGTTATGACGAGTGGAGGACCGGCGAATTCAACCGAGGTCTACATTCATAACCTCTACAAGAACGCGTTCCAGTTTTCGCGAATGGGGTACGCCTCGGCGATGGCCTGGCTGCTCTTCCTGGTGATCGCGGTGGTGAGCGTGGCCCAGTGGAAACTGCAGAAGTACTGGGTGCACTACGACTGATACGGAACCCGGATGACCACTGGTAGCGGTCGAGTTCATCTCGACCCTCGACTCGGGCAGAGATGATCCTTCGCAGGCTCAGGACTGCCACTACCAAGGACATTCTGCGGTTTATCCGGCGTTCGGATCTGGACCCAAGGAACGTCTCCCAGGCAGATGGAGTGATTGATGGCCCGTGCAATGCACATTCTGGACACGACTGAAGAAGACGAGCGACTACGGCGCAACCGAAAGCTCCGCGATACCGGCACGCAGGTCTTCTTCTACGCCCTAATGACCGTGCTGGCGATCATCTTCCTCGCCCCACTGGCGTGGATGATCACTGCCTCGCTGAAGATCGAACGTGACGTCATGGCCACGCCCCCGACGTTCTTTCCGACAGACTTTCAGTGGCAGAACTATCGCGACGTCTGGGAGGTGATTCCCCGCTTCCTCTGGAACAGCGTGAAGCTGGCGGCGTTCAACGTGGTTGGCGTGCTGTTCGTGACATCGCTCGCTGCCTATGCGTTCGCGAGGATGCAGTTCCGGGGCCGTGACGTGGCGTTTTCGATCCTGCTCTCGACGCTGATGGTGCCGGGGATCGTAACCCTGATTCCGCTGTACATCATCTACCGCGAAATTGGCTGGGTCGATACCCACTATCCATTGTGGGTGCCGCGCGTGCTGCATTCCGTGTTCGCGATCTTCCTGCTCCGGCAGTTCTTCAAGCAGATCCCGCAGGACCTGGAGGATGCCGCCCGACTCGACGGCGCCTCGACCTTCGAAATCTACTGGCGAATCATGCTTCCACAGGTCATGCCGGCGCTCGCCGCAGTCGCGATCTTCACCTTCCTCGACTCCTGGAACGACCTGTTCGGACCGCTCATCTTCCTTAACAGCCCCGAGCTGCAAACGCTGCCGGTTGCGCTCAAGCTGTTTCAGGGGGAGTACTTCAGCCAGGTCAGCGTGCTGATGG
>JALZMD010000402.1 GCA_030858375.1 Chloroflexota bacterium | reverse complement strand
CAGCACCTCTATCTTCGATGCCACATCGTGGAGGATGGTCAGCAACAGGTGGTTTCGCGTCCAGCTCCACCCTTCGAGGGAGGTATGGGCGCCAGGCTTAAAGAGCGTCGTCAGTTCGCGCGTACCGTTCATGAAATCATCGGCACCCTCGGCCAGCAGCGAACCGGCAACGTGCGTTTGGTCCCCAATGGTCCAGTCCGAGCGCAGCTCGATCAGCAGCCACTCGTGGTGAAATCCCACTTCAGCGTCCTGCGGCACATCGATGAGCAAAGGTTCGCCACCCTGGAGCAGGTAAGTTCGAGAACGATAGAAAGCAATGCCGTCGCGGAGGATGTCCCGTTCGAAGCCATCGGTGTGCTGGTGATGTGCCCATACTCCCATGTGCTCCACCGGCACCTCGAAGACCAGTTCGGCCCCCGCCAGCGGCTGTCCGCGGCGCCAGCGCCTGGCCTGACGCGGGTAACTGGACTTCGTCAGCGACCCGGGTCCAAAGTCGGTGCCGACGAAGATGGTGTCACGATCGATCCAGGACACGAACGTTTTGCCGTGGGGAAGGCTGAATCCATTGGGAACGAAAGTCTTCGACTTCAGGTCGAACTCTCGGATGACCACCGCATCGCCGCCATCGGGAGAAAGGCGGAACAGGGCGCGGTCGTAGTCAGGGAACAGGACGTCAGCGCCGGCAAACACCCAGGTGGCGTCTTCACGACGACAGAGCGCATCAACATCGAGCAGGAGGTCCCAGTCAGGCTCAGCGGTTCGGTAGCTGGCCAAGGTCGTCCGGCGCCAGAGGCCGCGCGGGTGATCGGCATCGCGCCAGAAGTTGTAGAGGAACTCGCCATGCCTGGAAACCATCGCGATCCGGTCGGTCGAATCGAGGACCTCCAGAATCCGCCGCTTGGTCGTTTCGAGCGACGTAGCGTCAATGGCGGCAGTGGTACGAGCGTTCTGGTCGTCGACCCACGCCAACGCCTGGACGGACATGATCTCCTCAAGCCACAGATTCTCGTCTCCGGTACTTGAGCGGTCTGGATAGACGTGGCGGTCAGTCATGCGATGGCTCCCTGAGAGACTTCGTGCCGGGCCAGGTCCAGCCGTCATATTCCATGTGGCGCGCCGATTGGCGTGCGACCGCAGGCCCATGCATCCGCCCGACCACGTGAAGCGCCATGTCGATCCCCGCTGAAACGCCTGCCGAGGTGATGATTCGGCCTTCGTCGACATATCGCTGGTCGTCACGGACCGTGATCGAAGGAAACGTTTCCCGCAGCCAGTCGATGCTGGCCCAATGAGTGGTCGCTGACTTTCCATCCAGCATGCCATTCGTCGCCAGCAGGAACGACCCAGTACAAACGCTTGTCATAAGAGCAACATGCTCAGATTGCGCCTTGATCCAGGCAAGCACGTGAGGATTGGAAAGTTCCCGGCGGGTGCCGCGACCGCCGGGAACAACCACGATATCCAGGTCTGGATGCTGGTCGATGGAGTAATGGGGTTGGACCCTGAGCCCGTTGCGACAGCGCACGATATCGCCCGTTTCGGCGATGACGTGGACCTCGTAGAGTTGAGCATCATCCCCAGCTTGCCCTTCGGAGGTCGTGATCGAGAACACCTCGAATGGCCCGCAGAAGTCGAGTACTTCGACGTCCTCGAAGATCAGGATACCAACCTGGGTGCGACGCATTTGAGGGGTTGAATCGTTCATTGGTCGTCAAGTCCTTGTGGTTCATCTGGCAAGTCGGCAGCCGGGTTCTGGTCAAAGGCTCGCTCACGTCGCTGCGCAATGGCGGCGAGCATCTCTTGATTGTCGCTGGTGAACCCATCCACACCCAATTCGAAGAGCGTTCGCGCGATGGCGGGGTCGTTCACAGTCCAGGCGATGATCGTGGTGTCGAGGGCATGGAGCCTGGCAACAGTTTCTTCCGCGAGCAAGCGATAGTGTATCGAAACCGCCGGGTGCGCCTGTCCTTGCAGTTTGCCCCACACCTGGGCAAGCTGCTTCTCGTCCCCGACCGAATAAAACACATGCACGTTCGGCAGGTGCTCGATAGGGTCGAGTTGTCGCCAGTTCCGCCCGCACAGGATAACGTCCCGGTCCTTCTGGATCTTCGCAATGGCCTGCACGACCCGGGGCCCTAGGCGTGGATTTTGTCCCTTGAGGTCGAGAAAGAGCCTGGTGGCCGGAGGCAATGCTTCCACCAGTTCGTCAAGCTGCAACTGCCGCCCCCCGATCGCGTCGATGTACCACTTCTCCCAATAGATAGGCAGCGGGCCGATCGTTTTGAGATGCCGGATCTCGAGCTGACCAAGCCGCGGCCAAACATCCGTTTCGAGCATGTCGGCGCCGTACTCGAGGGCTTCATGGGCCAGTTCGATGTTGTTACCGGCCCGGTGCGCGATTGCGAGTGGCCGATGATACGGGAGTATGGGGTGTTTCGCTGCCATGGTTCCTCGCGATTGAGGTGGGTGCGCGGTGTGTCGTCGTCTGGCCCAGCAAATGGGTCCGGAAAGAGGTTTGTTACACTCCACACGAGCAAACGGCGGAGTTGCCGCCTTATGCGGTGGATGAGAGGCGAATGCGTGACCGACCACAATCATACCGGGGCAGACCCCGGTAATGCTGATGACCACGATGGGCAGATCGTTTCTGAAGACACCCACCTCCCGCCCCGACCAGACCAGACCAGACCCCGGATGAAGCCAGCGGCCGAACGTTCAACCCTGGTTGGCGATGACGCCAGCACGGTGAATGCGGTCCAGGTGTCGATGGAGCGGTCCGGTGCCGAACACATCGAGGCGCAACGGGTGACGCTCGATCATTCGGGAGCGAAAACGTTGTCGTCCCAAACGGCCGAGTTGATCGATTCCGGCGCGGTGAAGTTATCCGCAACGACTGCAACGTTATCGAATTCCTCAGTCTTGCTGGCCCAGACGAAGGACATGCGACTCGATGGCTCGAACGTCCTCCTCGCGCAGTCCGGAAAAACCTCGATCGCGGGGAATGGCCGGATCGGCATCCTGCAAACGGGCTCTGTCGAAGCAAGCGGTGATGTCAATGGGCTGCTCCTGATGACGGGCAGTGTCAAGGCCGGTGGCGATGTGAATGTCACCTTCGATGCCGTTTCGGCCGGGGTGCTCGGCGCCGTCTTTGCGGGGGTATTCTTTCTCCTGCGCCAATTGGTTGGACGTTCCGTCAAGTAGGTCGCACCGGTTATACGTGTGTATCAGGCAGGGGTGATGGTTATGGGCGGTTTTCTGAAGTTCATCCTCGGTGGCGCGGCCGGGACCGCGGTCGGTCTGGCAGTGGCCAGTCTACTGGCTCCGCAAAAGGGCTCCGAGCTCCGGGCCGCCACGCACGAACGCCTCACCGCTGCGAAGGCAGCCGGTGACGAAGCCGAACGCCAGACTGCCTCGGCGATGCAGGATCGATTCCGCCAGCGGGTCGGCGATTCCACGGCCTTCACCCCGTATGACCCAGCCGCAAAGGATCATGCTTGATGGTGCACATCGGCTGCGGCCAACTCACCTGGACAAATGTGGACTCCAGCACCGTGATGGAGGAGATCGCTCTCGCTGGGTACGATGGCGCGCCCGGCCCTTTGAGTCGTGACCGTCCAGTTGAGGAGGTTATGGCCTGGTTCGGAACGTACGGATTGAAACCGGCGCCTCCCTACTACAGTGCCCGGTTCTGGGATCCGGAGGAAGAAGCAAGCATCCTCAGCCAGCCTGGGGAGATCGCGCGATATGTCCGGGGTCTTGGCTGCTCCGAACTCTACGTGGCGGCTGCCGGAATGGAGCAGCCAGTGCGATCGGGAGTGACGCGGAGTGAACGGGCGGGGCAGGTTGCCCCGGAAGACGCGATGACCGTCGAACAATTCGCCCAGTTCGGCCAGGTGCTTGGTGCCTTTGCCAATGCCACAGCTGCCGAGGGTGTCGCGTCGTGCTTCCACCCGCATGTGGGAACGGTGATCGAAACGGCCGCCGAACTGGATACCCTGCTCGCGCAGGTTGAGTCCGACGAGCTCTGTCTTGGGCTCGATACCGGGCACATCGCGTGGGCCGGGGACGATCCGGTGGAGGTATGCCTCCAGCATCTTCCCCGGGTGAAGACGTTGCATCTGAAGGATGTGAATAACGATGTTCGCCAGCAAGGCGTGTCGGCTCGCTGGAGTTACGGGCAGTTCACGGAGTCGGGCGTGTTCGCTGAACTGGGTGAAGGGATGGTCAACTTTCCAGTAATTCTCACGGCGCTTCGCGACCAGGGGTTTGATGGCTGGCTAATCGTCGAAACCGATGTCACCATGAAACCGACGCCGCTCGAAAGCGCAACCATCAGCCGTCAATATCTGACCACCCTGGGTTTGTAGACCGAACAACGATATCGGGGAACACGCACACATGAGCTATCGCCGACCCACAGTTGGGATCGTGGGCGCAGGACAACTTGCCCGGATGATGGCCCAGGCCGCAATTTCGCTGGACATCCGGATCGTCCTGCTTGCCGCTGATGCAAACGACGGCGCCGCCCAGGTCGTTCCCAACGTCATCGTGGGTGCGCCAGACGATCCGCGGGCGCTTACCGAACTTGCCCGGCGCTGTGACGTAATTACGTTCGACCATGAACTTGTGCCGCCCGACGTGCTTGCAGACCTCGAGCGCCAAGGGCATCAGGTGTGGCCGTCTTCATCGAGCATGGCCCTCGCCCAGAACAAGCGGCGTCAACGACGGGAACTCTCCGACGCTGGTTTTCCG
The DNA here is from genome assembly GCA_030858375.1 of Chloroflexota bacterium. Taxonomy (GTDB): domain Bacteria; phylum Chloroflexota; class Chloroflexia; order Thermomicrobiales; family UBA6265; genus JACCYX01. The sequence continues at coordinate 5,804 of JALZMD010000402.1, read as the reverse complement.
GTTCCACCGTTCGCCCATCTCGACCGCTTTGAGGACATCGCGGAGTTTAGCGATCGCCATGGATGGCCCCTCGTGATCAAGGCGTCCCAGGGCGGCTACGACGGCCGTGGAGTCTGGATCGCGACATCCCGCGCTGAGGCCGTAACGATCTGGGAGGGTGCGCAAGATTCTGGCACTGTCATGCTGGCGGAGCAGCTCTTGCCGTTGGACCTCGAGTTGGCGGTGCTGGTGGCGCGGCGGCCTTCCGGGGAAATGGTCGTCTACCCACCGGTTGAAACCGTGCAGCGGAAAGGCATTTGCCGCGAGCTCCGCGTACCGGCCAACGTCTCCGCGAAACTTGGCGAAGACGCCGTCCGGATCGCCCGTGAGATCGCCAAGATGATCGGCATCGTTGGCATCATGGCGATCGAGTTCTTCGTTTCGGATGGCAAACTGTACGTCAACGAACTCGCACCGCGGCCGCACAATTCGGGACACTGGACAATTGAGGGGGCTGTCACGTCGCAGTTCGAGCAGCACTTGCGGGCCGTGCTCGACTTGCCACTCGGGGATACCAAACCAACCGGCGATGCAATCGCTACCATCAACCTGCTCGGAGACGGCGAAGAGCACGATCCGCGTAACCGGTTAGGCGAAGCCCTGGCGGGGATAGATGGTCATGTGCATTTCTATGGGAAAGAGGCCAGGCCTGGACGCAAGATTGGACATGTGACTGCCGTGGCCGATTCGATCGAGCATGCACAGGCTTGCGCTCAGCAGATGGTCGATGCATTGTCTGGTAGTCGAGGCTCTTGACGCCATCGGGTGAGGAACCATGGATGAACGACATTGATTACCGGGTGGGAATCGTCATGGGGAGCGATTCGGACCTTCCCACCATGCAGGCGGCGGTCGATACCGTCACCGAATTCGGGATTCCAGTCGAGGTGAGAATCTTGTCCGCCCACCGTACCCCGGATGAGATGTTTGCCTGGGCGCGATCGGCCGCCGCCGATGGGATCGCGGTCATTGTGGCCGGGGCCGGCGGCGCCGCCCACCTGCCTGGGATGATCGCGTCCGCAACTCCATTGCCGGTGATTGGGGTTCCGGTCGTGGCGACGGCCCTGGCCGGGATCGACGCCCTGCTCTCGATCGTCCAGATGCCGGCGGGTGTGCCGGTGGCCGCCGTCGCGATCGGCAACGCGCGGAATGCCGGCTTGCTCGCCATCAGGATTCTCGGCGCCACTGACCCTGTGCTTCGTGCCCGGATGACGGCGTTTCAGCAGCAAATGCACGACACGGTTGTCCAGAAGGACACCACGCTCCGCACCAGCTTTGCGAGTGGCCAGCGTGCTGAACGTTCGTAGAACCTGACAGTGTGAGAAACTGCACGATGCTGGCTCTCCCGGATTGGCTATCCGCTCGTGGGGAACGCGCTCCAGCCTGTCCGCTTGACTGGATATGTGGACGAAACCGAACAACCGCGTCTGCGATGGGACCCAGGTCAATCACATGCCGTTCGGGATGGTTGGATCCCGGATTCAGGTAGAGGCTGGGCACCATGCCGAAGAGGGTGGCGCACGGTGTCAGGGGGACGCCATGAAACAGGATGAAGAGGCGGAGGCCGAATCTGGCGATCTGCTGCGTCATGACGCGCCAGACCCATTCGTGCTCAAGGATGCCGAGCGGTACACGATGTCGGAGGCCGCGACCATCAAGGGTGTCTCCTATCACACGGTCTCACGGGCCGTGCGGCAAGGACGATTGCCGGTCACCCGGCTCGGCCGAATGGCCCTGATCGGGGGTCAGGATCTCGCCAATTGGGAGCCGATGCGCGAACGAGCGCCGCGACGGTATCGCCAGGACCCTGTATCGGCTCGCGCTCCAGCCCCGGCTCTCGAAGAAGCGCTCGGTGGGCGAATCGAGATTGCCCGTCACCTCGCAACCATGTTCGAGGTCATTCACGCCGCATCCTCCGAACTGGGCCTTGAGCAGTTCGGAGAAGTTCTTACACAGCGCTTTGCGGTCATGTTCGGATTGGGCCGCGCTTCGCTGTGGGTTTCCAATCCTCGGGACGGTACCGGGCAACGGCTGGCATCGGTGGGACCTGCCTTCACCTCGATCCCCGAAAACGTCGAACTTACCGCCGCATTGGCCAAAATGTACGCGCTCATCGATCTCGGTAACGCGCGGGTCAGCCTCGATCCCCAAACCGAGTTCGCTGACGAACCAGATACCATTCATGATTTTCCGCGTGGTCCGTTGCTGATCGTGCCCCTACGGGTGCGCAATCGAACGATCGGCGCTCTTTTCGGCGATTGTGAAGGCGGTCCATTGACGCTTGACCAGAACCGGTTAGCGCTTGCCCAGGTGGTCGGAAACCAGGTGGCCCTGGCTGTGGACCACGCTGTCCTCCGCAAGGAAGAACGATTCCGTATCAACCAGCTCTCGGCGATCCTCGATCAGATGAGTGACCAGGTCCGGGCATGTGACACGGACGGACGGCTCAATCTGATCAACCAGACCGACAAGATTTACAACAGCGGGGAAGCCGGCCCGGCACCGCCGCTTGGTTCTGACGCCTTCGCGAATCCGGGAGTGATCGCCCGGCATGAACTGGATGGCACGCTGATCCCGCCGGACCGTCATCCACTGGCGCGGGCACTTCGCGGAGAGAGCATCATGGACTGGGAGTACGACGTTACCCGCAGCGATGGCCGGGTCCAGCGAGCGCAGGTCAGTGCCCGGCCCATCATCGTCGATGACGAGATTACCGGCGCCGTGTACATCGGTCGAAATGTGTCCGCACCGCGCGAGGAGAAACGTCGCAACGAGGAACGAATCGCCCGGTTGGAGCGTGCCAGCCAGCGTGCCCGGGCTATCGTCGGCTTGACGATCGGCCTGGCTGCATCCCTCCAGTCGGCGCATCAGGTAATGCAGTTGACGCTTGACTGCCTCACCAGCGCGGTCGGTGCTGGAAGCGGCCTTGGATCGACCATGGGGACGGGCGGGCGCCTCACTGTCTGCGCTGGCTCTCGCGTGCCGCCGGACCTCCTGGTTCCGCCCATGGAAAATCCAATCTTCATCTCGACGACGATTGTGGCGTTTTCACGCCAAACCGCCGTGGCTGCATCCTGGGACGAAGCGGGCCGCGATGAGCAGGAGCTGATGTCGTCGCTGGATGCCTCGGCACTTCTGGTGATACCGATCCAGATCGACCGGCAACCGGTCGGCGCGCTCCATGTGTTCCGTGATGGCCCAGATCGTTTCGACGAAGAAGACTTGAGCTTCGGCACTGCGGCCGGTCTCCTGTGCGCGCAGGCGTTCGATCGCCTGCGCACGCATCAATCATCGGGACGAACCACGGATCGCCTGGAAGACCCGAACACGTGAACCAACCCGATGAATGGAATGGACCAGTGTTCCGATGATCGTATCGTCAGGATGCCATCACGCCAGCCCTGGTCGGGTTGCGCCTGGTTTCAGCCTCGACGTCCTCAGCGAGCGGAAGCGTGCGCTGCGCACCTTCGGGGAAGGTCGAGACGGACGCCTCGATGAATTCGAGGAACAGGGGGTGCGGCCGATTGGGCCGGCTGCGCAATTCCGGGTGGAACTGGACACCGACGAAAAACGGGTGTCCCTCGAACTCCATGATTTCTGCCAGGTGATTGTCGGGTGAGGCGCCGCTGACGACTAATCCAGCCGCCTCGAGTTGACCGCGATACGCATTGTTTACCTCGAACCGGTGCCGGTGTCGCTCCTGAACCAAGTCGCCGCTGTAGGCGTGTCCCGCCTGCGTCCCGGGTTTGAGTTGGCACGGCCAAAGCCCCAGCCGCATTGTTCCGCCCATTTCTACGCCGTGTTGTCCAGGCATCAGGTCGATGACAGGATGAGGCGTCTGCGGATCGATCTCCGTCGAGTTCGCCCCTTCGAGACCGCACAGGTTGCGGGCGACCTCGATGACCGCCATATGCAATCCGTAGCAGAGCCCGAGATAGGGAATGCTGCGTTCGCGGGCAAACCGGACTGCATGGACCTTGCCCTCAATCCCCCGCGGACCGAAGCCGCCCGGCACGACGACACCCGAAACCTTGCGCAGCTCGCGCTCCATCTCCTCGCCACTGGCCGTCTCCGAATTGATCCAGACCACCTCGACATCCACATTGTGCTGGAGACCGGCGTGCATCAGCGATTCGGTTACGCTGATGTATGCGTCGTGCAACTCAACATACTTGCCGACGAGACCGATGCGAATCGTCTTCTTCTCCTGCTGGATGTGTTCGACCATGGCCTCCCATGCACCAAGATCGGGTTGCGCCGGGAGGTCGAAGCGGTCGGCGACATAGGCGCCGAGTCCGGCCGATTCGAGGATCAACGGTACCTCGTAAATCGTGGACGCGGTCGGCATCCCGATCACCGCTTCCGGCTCGACATCGCAGAACAGGGCAATCTTGTCTCGTGTTTCGTCCGGAATATCGAAATCCGAGCGGCAGACGATGACATCGGGCTGGATGCCGAGCGAACGAAGTTCACGCACGGACTGTTGCGTCGGCTTGGTTTTGAGCTCACCGGTCGCCCCAAGCCGGGGCAACAGGGTGACGTGGATATAGAGGCTGTTGCCCCGTCCAACTTCGCGCCGCATCTGGCGGATCGCCTCGATGAAGGCCTGGCCTTCGATATCGCCGACGGTGCCACCAACCTCGACAATCACCACATCGGATTCGTGCTGCCGCGACGCGAGCTGGATCCGGTGCTTGATTTCGTTGGTGATGTGCGGGATGACCTGGATCGTGCCGCCAAGGTAGTCACCCCGGCGTTCCTTGGCGATGACGCTCGAATAGACCTGGCCAGTTGTGACATTGGACGCCTTCGAGAGGTTTTCATCGATGAACCGCTCGTAGTGACCGAGGTCGAGATCCGTTTCGGCGCCGTCGTCGGTGACGAACACCTCACCGTGCTGATAGGGAGACATCGTGCCGGGATCGACATTGAGATAAGGGTCAAGCTTCATGATCGAAATGCTGGCGCCGCGATTTTTGATCATTCGCCCAAGCGAGGCGGTGGTGATGCCCTTGCCCACCGACGAGACGACGCCACCAGTGACAAAGATGTATTTCGGCATAATCGCCCTCCCATAGGCGCTTGTGACATGTGCCGCTGAACGTTGAGGCAACGAGCCTGGTCGCCGCCGTCGGAATTCGCGGAGGACATCCGCGATGTCGAACGGCCTGGCATGCAGACCCGCCCAGCGATCCGGACCTAACGCTTGGCTGCGTCACTATCCGGTTTGAGCACGATCAATCGCGTGGTCTCGCCAAGATCGGATGCCTTGAAGGTGAATTTGTCTTCTGCCTCGGGAACTTCGATTCCCAGTTTCTTGCAAAAGGCATCAAGATCACCGAGCGTCTTGTCGCCCATGGTCGTCGCGTAGCGCATGGGTATGAGGACTTTGGGCGTCAATTCGGTCGCGAACTCGACCGCCTTGTCGTACGTGAAGCCTTCGTCGCTCCCCACCGGCATCAGCAACACATCGATGTCTTCGAACGTTTCGGACTGTGCTTCGGTAAGTGAGTGCCCGATGTTGCCAAGGTGGCCGATCTTGATGCCTTCGACCTCGATCACGTAGGTCGTGTTGTATCCGTGTTCCGTCCCCTTGCTGTCATCCTGGTAGGTGCGCGTGCCGGTGACGAAAACGTCGTGCATTTCGTACTCGCCCGGTCCGTCGATGGTCTGGAATTCGGGCCGGATCGCGCCCAGGTTCGCGCCTCGTGCGTCGCCCGACAGCGTGACGATATCGGCATTCTGCTTGCCCATGCCGTACCCGG
>JALZMD010000400.1 GCA_030858375.1 Chloroflexota bacterium | reverse complement strand
GAGCCGCTGTTGGTGGTGAGCACCGGGTCAAACTGGGACCGGACCGTGTCGTTCCAGCTGTCGTGCGTCAGTCCCGAGGTAAGCGCGATGAGCGCCGAGAATCCGATCGAAAGTCCGATTCCCAGCGCCACGACGATCCAGGTCGAGCGGAGGGAGCGCAACTTGGTCCATTCCGATTGCAGCATCGCGCCGAAACCGGGCTCCGTGGCCGTGTTGGCGGTCATGACGATGGGTGAAGTGCTGGTCATGGTCATCGTACCAGGTCCTTTCTCCCGCGAGTTCGCGGGTCGTGTACTAGGCGAATGCAATGTCGGAAGCTGAGCCACGATCGGCCCGGTACTCCACGCTGTCGTGCGTTAACTCGATGAAGGCCGCTTCCAGGCTCGCCCGTTGCGTGGACAGTTCGTTCAACGGAATCCCCTGTGCAAAGGCGATGGCGCCGATTTCCGCGGAGTCCAGGCCGGTGACGGTCAATTCGTTGGGGGTGCCATTCGTGACCAGGGCGCCCTTCGCCTCCAGGTGAGGAATGAGGTCATGCGCCCGGAGTGAAACGATCCTGACGTGGCTGTGCGCGCTGCGTTGGGTGAATTCCGCCATGGGCAGGTCCGCAACCAGGCGTCCCCGTCCGATCACCAGCACGTGGTCGGCGGTCTGTTCCATCTCGCTCATCATGTGACTTGAGATGAAGACCGTCCGGCCCTCGCTGGCGAACCGCCGCATCAGCGTCCGCACCCACTGGATGCCCTCGGGATCGAGACCGTTGACCGGCTCGTCGAAGAGCAGGACGGGGGGATCGCCCAGCAGGGCCGAGGCGATGCCCAGCCGTTGGTGCATGCCGAGGGAGAAGCCGCCAACCTTCTTGCCGGCCACCTCGGTCAGGCCAACCATTTCCAGCACGTCGTCGACCCGGTGTCGGGGCAGCCCCCCCGCCTGGGACTGCCACAGCAGGTGATGGTACGCCGAGCGTCCGCCGTGGACCGCGGAGGGATCGATCAGCGCGCCGATCTCCCGCATCGGCGCCCGCTTGTCGCGGTATGCCTGGCCGTTGATGGTCACCGTGCCCGCGGTCGCCTTGTCCAGACCAAGGATGAGCCGCATCGAGGTGGTCTTGCCGGCGCCGTTGGGGCCGAGGAATCCGGTCACGATGCCGGGCTTCACCTCGAAGGTGAGGCCATCCACGGCGGCCGTGCTTCCGTAACGCTTGGTCAAACCCGTTGCCTTGATCATGTCGTGTCCTTCCGGTTAGGTGGGTGAGGTTCGTCAGTTCGCGCAGACCCGTGTCGGTGCAATGGGTGGAGTTCCGTTCCAGCCACCCTGGCGCAATGGGTTACCTGGCATCCGGGGCATCCTCCCGTTTGGGTTCGAGGCGCACGACCGAGAGCAATGGCAGGCCGAGATCGCGGACGTTCCGGAGCAATCCATGCAGCGCGGCCTGATCGACCACCGGGCCGGTGAGGAGCGTGTCGCCGTTCGCTTCCGGGCTGATGGTCAGTCCCTCGAACCAGTCCGCCCAGCGGGGCCCCAGGTGGCCCTTGATCCGGATTTGGTAGTCCTTCGGTTGGCCTGCGCCTGGAAATGGGATCGATCTGTCTGGCATTGCCGCCACCTCTGTCCTGTTCCATCGGTTCCGTGGGTCCCACTCGTCTATGAACACGATCATAGGTTCGGCACGGTATTGCCCGGCAGACACCAAGGAACTGTTTTACGAGGTGGTTGAAGAGATGGCAGGGGGTACTAAAGTATTGGTGGGAGGGCGGTTGCCGGGGCACGGTGAAAATCGCGGCGTGTCCAGGCGGTCGGTCACGCCATTGACAAGCTTCGGGCCGGTAGATGTTGTTCGCTTTGCCACGTGCGCAGCGCTTTGATTGCCATTCCGTAGCGAGCCCCCGGCGGAATGACAGTCAAGGCGCTGCGCGCCGAAGTACATCACGCGTGCAACAGGAACCGAACCAGGCAGGCGTGTTGGCTACACGAGCCCCAGGTCGCGAGCGCGGGCGACCGCTTCCGTGCGGCGCTGGACATCCAGCTTGCCGAAGATCACACGATTGTGGCCCTTGACCGTGCTCAGCGCGAGGTAGAGCCGCTCGCCGATCTCGTGGTTCGAGAGCCCCTCGGCGATGAGTCCCAGGACCTCCAGTTCGCGTGGGCTCAGAGGCTCGACGAGCGTTTGCGCAGTGGTGGCACGCGGCGTGGCAGGCGCCTGGGCGCTCGCCGGTTCCACGCCGCCGTAGGCGGCAAGCAGCCTTCCGGCGTAGTCCGGCATGATTCCCCGATCCATCGCCGCGGCGAGGAGACGCGCCATCGGTGGGCCCTCGCCAATGAACATCCGAACGTAGTCCTCGGTTTCGGCCAGGGTCAGCGCCCGTTCCAGCGGCACGAGCGCCGCCGCGATATCCCCGCGCAAGGTGTGGGCAAGAGCCTGAACCACGAGGATCTCGATGACGCTCGCCGTGCGTTCTCCCGCTTCGGACGCTGGCAGGAGGCGCTCCAGGAGCGCCAGGGCCCCATGATTAGGGAGGCGATCAGGGGAGTCCCTGGTTTGGGCCAGGATCACCCTGGCCAGCGTGATGTGCTCGAACTCGCGCACATAGCTGAGGTCGTCATTGGCGGAGAGTCCCTTTTCCCGAGCCCAGGCGAGGGCTTCATCCAACCGTCCCTGGGCCAGCCACACGCGCGTCCTCAGCGCTGCGATGGGACGTACGTTTGGGAAAAAGTCACTCGCATACAGTCGTTCGGCTTCGTCCAGGTGGTCGAGTGCGCCGTCCAGATCGCCCTGGGCCTCTCTGATTCGCGCCATGGCGACGCGCCAGCGATACGGGTTTTGTGGAAACCCGGTCACGTCGCCCAGCCCCGTGCTCGTCTGCAGGTGCCGGATGGCGGCGTCCAGGTCGTTCCGCTCACGGGAGAGCTCGCTCATTCCCACGTACATGTCGGCCGTGCCGCGTAGGCGAGGCGTGCCGTGCTCCGCCGCGAGCCGTAATGCCTGCTGATAGGTGCGCATAGCGTCGTGGAGACGACCCTGGGCGATCCGTATGTCAGCCAAAGCGAGGACACCGCCGATGGCATCTGCTATGTATCCGGCCCGCTGCAAGCTTGCCATGCCCTCGGCATACGACCTGTGCGCGGCCTCGAGATCCCCGCCTGTCCAGGCTGCGAGTCCCAGCAGCGCCGCTGCCGCCCCGCGGTAGAAATGGTCGTCGTCCGGGATCAACTCGAGTGCCCGCCGGGCGTGATGGACGGTGCCGGCCAGGTCGCCTGTCACCAGCGCTCGTCCGGCACGGTACACGGCAATCGATCCCGGCAGACGGTGGAACTCCTCTTCGTCGGCAACGACCATTCGAGCCGAAGTCGCGCCCGGCCACTGACTCGTCTCCGCCGTGGCCTCCAGCCACCGCTCGGCATTTTCCAGGAGGTCCTCGACGCCGGCGACCTCACCGTGATTGAGCAACAACCCGGCATACAGCGTGCAGAGCACGGGCCGGCAATTGACCAGCTCGTGAGGGAGCGTCTTGATCCAGCCCAACGCCGCGGCTTCACGGCGACTC
>JALZMD010000362.1 GCA_030858375.1 Chloroflexota bacterium | reverse complement strand
ACGGGTTCCAGGCTGGCGTGCTGTTGCTCGGCTTTGTCTTCCTGATCGCGCTCGGGGTCGACTACAACATTTTCCTGATGAGCCGCGTGCACGAGGAAAGCCCGCTGATCGGGACCAGGCCCGGCATGCTCAAGGGCCTGGCGGTGACGGGCGGGGTAATCACTTCAGCCGGAATCGTATTGGCGGCGACATTCGCCGTGCTCGGCGTCCTGCCGCTGGTGGCGCTGGCCCAGGTTGGCTTCCTGGTCTCGTTCGGGGTGCTGCTGGATGCCCTGCTGGTACGCTCGATCCTGGTGCCGGCGATCACACTCGATCTCGGCAAGCGGATCTGGTGGCCAAGTCAACTGAGCAAGAAGGACGGCACGCCAGCCGGCGAGTGACGTCGCGGTCGCACCGGCCCGGGAACCACACAAGGAACCCGGTCGTGGCAGCGTCTGTCTCAGCCACACTCCTCCGCGGGCTGAGGCGGGCGCTGTCACGACCGGGTGCAAAGGCAAAACGGGAGGGCATCGTGCCCTCCCGTTTTGATGTGCCAGCGTCGCGAGCGGCCCGCGCGGTCTAGTCCGGGCGCTGCTCGGCGTCGTTGAGTTCGCTCTGGCTTGTCACATCGTCGTCGACCGCATCCGGGATCAAGGCGTTGGTGATCGGGTTGACCGCCTTTTCGACAGAACCGACGAGCGAGTCATCATCGCGGTTCTCGTTCTCTACCTGCCGTTGCTGGTTCTCCGCGATTTCGTCCTGGACATCCTTATCGGTCATGAACGGAACCTCCCTGGGTTCTTGGGCTGTGGCGACACCTGGAAAGCCCCCTGAGTATACGCCACTCTCAAACCGGCCCCTGGCGCGGCCGGTTTGAGAGTGACCGTGACTGTCCCATTGGGCCACCAATGACCACGCCCGGCGCGTCCCTGCCGGCCCGACCAGCCGGGTTGGTGGACAAACCGCTTGTCACTGTTCAAAATGAAGTGAGTAACTAACCGGTGCAACCAACCATATCGAATCAGGAGGTGCGGCATGACCGTTCGGAATTCACAACTGACGCGGCGATCCCTCATTGGCGCGGCCGGCGCGGCGTCGGCGCTGGCCCTCACCGGGCGGGTGGGCCGTGCCCAGGCGCAGGCCACGCCGTACGCCGGTGAAGAGGTCACCATCACCTACGGCTTCTGGGATTCCGCCCAGGAGGCGGCGATCGAGGCCCAGATCGAGGCCTTCAAGGCCGTTCAGCCGAATATCACGGTCGAGCCCCAGATCGTGCCGTGGGCAGACTACTGGACCCAGCTGCAGACCGCGGTGGCCGGCGGCGAGACGTTCGATGTGTTCTGGATCAATTCGGCCAGCCTGCCGGTCTACGCCTCGAGCGACGCCCTGCTGCCGATTGAGCCGATCATCGGCGGGAACGGGATCGACCCCGCCATGTTCCCGGCGCCGCTGGTCGAGATGTACGCGTACGAAGGAGTGCAGTACGGCCTGCCGCGCGACTTCGACACGATCGCCCTCTTCTACAACAAGGACATCTTCGACGCCGCGGGCCTCGAGTACCCGACCGAGGCCTGGACCTGGGAGGACTTCCGCGCCACCGCCGAGCAACTGACCGACGAAGGCAACGGCATCTGGGGCGCGGGCCTGCAAACAAGTTGGCAGGAGAACTATTACAACTTCATCTGGCAGAATGGCGGGCAACTGCTCAACGAAGATCGGACCGCCTGCATCGTCGACGAACCGGCGGCCTGTGAGGCATTCGAATACCTGACCGGCTTCTTTACCGATGAGTTGACGCCGTCGATCGCGGTCCAGCAGTCGAACCCGGTTGCCGACAGCCTCTTTCCGGCCGGGCAAGTGGCGATGATGACGGGTGGGTCGTTCCGCGCTGGCGCCTATGGGTCCGCGGAGGCCAACATCGATGTCGCGCCGTTGCCGCAGGGTCAGTCGCGCGCGACCGCGATTCACGGCCTCGCCAACGTGATCTGGTCGGGAAGCCAGAACCAGGCGGCCGCGCTGGAGTTCGTGAAATTCCTGGCGGGGGAAGAGGCGGAGACGATCCTCGGCGAGTCCGGCGCCACCATCCCCGCTTACAGCGGCCTTCAGGGTCCATGGCTCGAAGCCAACCCCGACATGAATCTCCAGGTATTCATCGACGCGCTGGAGTACTCGCAGCAGGTGCCCGACCCCGAAACCGGGTTCGAGTGGCAGGTCGAGATCCAGCGGGTGGTGATCGAGGGCTGGAGCGGCGACATCGCACCCGACCAGATCTGCGTCGAGGCGGCCGAGGCGGCCAACGCGGTACTCTAGGGCATCGACGGGCCATTGCAGATCCCCAGGCCGTCCCCTGCCCAACCAAACCAGATTCGTAGGAGAGGGCACACCGGCCCTCCCGATTGGGCAAAGGCCAACCACTGGCGCTGGGTGGCCTTTGCCAGGAACGCTTATGAGCATCGCGGAACTGACAACCGGCACGCGGCAACGGTTCCGGCGGCGCGGGCTGAGCCGCCAGGAACGCGCTGAGGCCAGCTGGGCCTACCTGCTGATCGCCCCGGTGATGATCGGCTTCACGGTCTTCTTCCTGGTCGCCCTCGGCGCTTCGCTGGTGCTCAGCTTCACCACCTGGACCATGCTCGATTCGCCCGTCTGGGTAGGCATCGACAATTACCGCGCGGTCCTCCAGGACGGCGAATTCCGGACCGCACTGTGGAACACGGTGGCGATCACCGTGCCCCACGTCACCTTGCGGCTGGTGGTGGCCCTGGCCCTGGCGGTGGCGCTGAACTCGAACATCCGCTTTCGCACCTTTTACCGGATCCTCTTCTTCATGCCGGTGCTGACGATGCCAGTGGCAATCGGCACGATCTGGAAGTGGCTCTACGATCCCGCCTTCGGGCCGATCAACAGCGCGCTCGGCCAGCTCGGCCTGCCCCAGCCAGAATGGCTCTCCCAGCCGCGTACGGCCGTGATCGCGGTCGTCATCGTGCTGCTCTGGAGCGGCCTGGGCTACGACATGATCATCTACCTGGCGGGGCTCCAGGCCATCCCCCGCGATTACTACGACGCGGCCGCGCTCGATGGCGCCGGTGGCTGGCAGCAGTTCCGCGACATCACCCTGCCGCTGCTCACGCCGACCACCTTCTTCCTCTCCGTGATCGGCATCATCTACTCGCTCCAGGTCTTCGACCTCGTCTATGTGATGACCAGGATCGACCAGACCAACGTGCTGCCGACCGTGGTCTACTACATCTACGAGGAAGGCTTCCGCTCCTTCCGGATGGGCTACGCGATCACGGTAGCCTGGGTACTCCTGGCGATCATTCTCGTCTTCACGCTGATCCAGTTCCGGCTGCAACGGCGCTGGGTGCATTACGCATGAACAACCGCCCAATCTCGCGAACCCTGACCCGGCTGGGGCTGCACGCGGTGTTGCTCACGGTCGGGATCCTCTTCATGCTGCCGTTCGTCTGGTCGATCTCGACCTCGCTCAAGCCGATGAGCGACCTCTTCGCGGTCCGGCCCAACCTGATCCCGAGCGAGATTCGCTGGGAAAACTACCGCGACGTCTTCGACAACGCGCCGTTCCTCCGCTTTTACGTCAACTCCATCATCGTGACCGCGGCCCGCACGGCGGGCCAGGTGGCGATCGCCTCGGTGGCGGCGTTCGCCTTTTCCCAACTGCGGTTTCCGGGGCGGAACCTCATGTTCTTTGTCCTCCTGGCCGGCCTGATGGTGCCCGACCAGGTGCTGATCGTGCCGCGGTTCATCATCATGCGCGAGTTCGGGTGGTTCGATACGTATCAGGGGTTGATCGTACCCCTCCTCTTCAGTTCGTTCGGGGTGTTCCTGCTGCGCCAGTATTTCCTCGGCATCCCCCGCGATTTCCACGAGGCGGCGAAGCTCGAGGGCGCCAACCCGTTCCAGGTTTACTGGCACATTTACCTGCCCCTGGCCCGCCCTGCCCTCGCCGCGTTCGGCTTCCTCGCGCTGCTCTCATCGTGGAACGAGTTCCTGTGGGCGCTCACCGTCACCAACCAGACCGACATGCGGGTGCTGCCGGTGGGAATCGCGCTCTTCCAGGGGCAGTACTTCACGAACAACGCGGTATTGCTGGCGGCCGCCAACATGGCGACCTTCCCCCTGTTGATCGCCTTCCTCTTCTTCCAGAAACAGCTCGTCGAGGGCGTGGCGCTGAGCGGCCTCAAATAGCGGCCGCACCGCGGACGGCCAGGTGGGCGAAATGGGGAAATCTACCACTAGGATGAACCTCGGCTGCGCCCTACCCTGAATGTATCGTCTTCACCGCCCGTGGCGGAAGGGAATGTTCGTCAAGAGGTCGCGATGCCCCGGATTTCCCCGCTTATCTGCCTCATGCTCGTCCTCGTCCTCGGCGCCAGCGGTACGGCGTCCACGGTTGCCCAGCCAGAGCAACCGGCCATCGACTGCCAGGGCCCCGAGTTCTACGCGACCTGTTTCGGTGACGCGCCAGTCATCGCTCCGGAGCAGGATCCCGGTGTCGACCCTGCCGG
>JALZMD010000358.1 GCA_030858375.1 Chloroflexota bacterium | reverse complement strand
TCACCTCTGGGAAATGCGCGGGCTGGAGCACGGCGGCGAGCTGGTGTCGCACGGGGTGAAGGTGGGATTCGGCACGATCTTCTCGGCGGCGCTCTACGAACGGTTCCTGGCGCGGGACTGGTCGCGGCTCGATGTCGAGGCGGCGGTGGCGGCCTATCCGGCGCTGGAAGCGATGGAAGCGGGGATCCTGGCGATGGACGATTCGCCGGCGCTGATCGCGCGGGCGCTGGAGGAATGCCGCGCCAAATGGGTCGAACGGGAGACGTTGCGCGCGCGGTTGCAGGCGTTCCGGGAAGGGTGGCCGGGTTTGCGGGCGCGGCTGGAGCGCCAGATGATGAGCGCACAGGGTTTGCGCACCCATCTCGCGGAGGGTGGTTGCCCAACCGAACCGCACGAGATTGGCCTGACCCTGCCGCAGGTACGAGCGAGTTACGCGGCGGCGAGATGGATCCGGCGGCGGTACACGCTGCATGACCTGGCGTACGAGCTGGGAGTGCTCGATGAGCTGGTGGCCGAGGTATTCGCGCCGGGCGGATACTGGGCAAGGCGGGACACGTTGACGGTTTAGACCGGGTGGCCGGCACAAGACCAGCCAGTACGAGACTGGTGAAAAGGAAATACCCATGAGGATCGCCATTGGAGCGGATGCTGCCGGGGCCGAGCTCAAGAACCTGATCCGGAAACGGCTCGCGGGCCGGACCGATCTCGACCTTACCGATCACGGGGTGCCGGACGCGGCCGATGCCACGGCCTACCCGCACATCGGGCTCGATGTGGCGAGGGCGGTGGCGGCGGGTAAGGCTGACCGCGGGTTACTGATCTGCGGGACCGGGATCGGCATGGCGATCAGCGCGAACAAGGTGCCGGGGATCCGGGCCACGGTGGCGCATGATTCGTACTCGGTCGAGCGATCGGTGCTATCCAACAACTGCCAGGTGCTGACGCTGGGGGCCCGGGTAATCGGCCCTGAACTGGCGCTGCGGCTGGTGGAGGAATGGCTGACCTACCGGTTCGACGAGACATCGGCGTCGGCGGACAAGGTGGCGGTGATCGACGCCTGGGAGGCAACGGCAAACCGCCCGTGAACTGCAGTTGCGAAGGTTCCGAGCCAGTGGCGATTGGGCTTGTCGCGTTCCGTCCGTTTCTCCGATAGCATGCACACGCGAGCCCGCTTCGCCTGTTCCGGCGCCGATCGGCGTCGTTCCCTTGTGGCCGGGACCGCCGCGCAACGGGTCCTGATGGAACGCACGTTTCCCACTCGTCCCAGGAGGACGCCATGATCGTGTCTCGCGCCTGGATCGTGTCCGTTGCCGCACATCGTGGCCGGTGAAGACGGCCAGTCAGCGGTGGAGGGCTACCTGACCGGGGCGACGTACCGGTGGTGATCCTGGCGTCGTCGCTGTTCGACACCGACCTGCCCGCGAGCATCCCGGTCGATGTCCTGGCCACGCCCGCGTCGTAACGACTCTGGTTACGGCTGCAGGCCGGTTGCCTCGGCAAGGGCGCCGGAGAGCCAGACGGCGTAGTTTTCCGAAACGTGCAGGGGTTCATGCCGGACGGTGAGGTTGCCGATCACGGCCGGGCAGGTCGTGCTCGTGCAGAACCAGGGAATGATATCGACGTAAGTTGCGCCGTGCTCGCGGGCGATGCGGGCTTCCACCGCGTTGTGCTCGATGTGGACGGCATCTGCGTAGGGCGTGTTGCAGGCGCCGGGATTGGTGGGGTGGTCGGTGAGGCAATCGATCCCTGGCTCGTTGGAATACGCCATGTCTCCAAGCAGGACCATCTCGTCGGTGTGCGGGGCGATTCGATCGAGCGTGGCGGCGAGGCCGGGTTCCCAGGCTCGCGCGATCGTGGCGTCGTCGCGTGACGGTTCGCCCTCGACGGAGACAGTCGCGGTGCGGCGCGCACTGGACATAATGATCAAGTCAGGCTCCACCGTCCCGATGTAGTCGATCACGAACTCCCTGAATTCGGCGCACTCGGTGTTCTCCCGGCCCAAAATCTGCGAGTAACTCGGGTAGTTGGCGATCGGGCAGCCGGGTTTGGTGAGCTGGACGATGCGCCAATTGGCCGCTGCGCCGATGCGGTCGAAGGCGGGGATCCACATCGCGGCGTGGGAATCGCCGTAAATGACGGCAGTCCGGCTTGCGTCGGGATCGCCGTGGACACAGGCGGCGGACGTGCTTTCCGTACGAGTGACGTCGCACGCCTCGCTGTATGCCTCGTTCTCGATACGCGGCGGCTGCTCCGGCCACGTGGTGACGAACTCGCCTTCGGCGACCGCCCCCAGCACGGCATCGGTCGGCGGGGATTCGGGCATCAGGGCATTGTCGGGCGGACGGGCGTTGGCGGCGACGAACCAGGAAGCGACCCCGATGGTGACGGCGATGAGCATCGCGCCGAAGGCGATACTGACGGCCGGTGGGCGGTTGCCGAGCAGGGAAGACACGCGAACTGGATCCTCCACGAACACGAAGGTGATCATCGACAGGGTGACGACTGGTGCGTACAGCAGCAGGTTCTCGGTGACCGAGAGCTCGCGCCCCGCCCAGCCGGCCGCAATGATGAGCACTGGCCAGTGCCAGAGGTAAAGCGAGTAGGAAAGCTTGCCGAGCCATTGAAACGGCTGGCGCCGCAGGATGTTTTCGGCACCGGTGCCAGGGGCGATATTGCCGCCCGCAACGAGGACGAGTGTTCCCAGTACGGGCAGCGCGACGGCGTACCCGGGAAACGGGGTGGTGGCGTCGAAGCGCAGTGCGGCGATCATGATCACGGCGAAACCGCTCCAGCTCAAGACTGCACCGGCGCCGGGACGAACCCGCTTGAGCCAGGGGGCGGCGACGGCGAGGAAGGCGCCGGCCGCGAGCTCGAAGGCCCTCGGGAAGGGCGAAAAGTAGGCGGTGGTGGCGTCAGTTGCTGTCTGGTGGATCGACCAGAGCAGGGAGCTGGCGACGATGACGGTGAGCACGATCGAAAGCCTGGTCCGGATCGGGATCCGCCGCCCGATTGCCGCGACGGCGACGATCAGGAAAGGCCATGCGACGTAGAACTGTTCCTCGACGGCAAGTGACCAGTAGTGCTGCACCGGCGACGGCGGCAGCTGGGCGCCGAGGTAGTCGGTTCCCTGCTGGATAGATCGGATGTTGCTGACGAAGACGGAGGCCCAGGTGGCATCTTCGGCCGCGCGGTTTCCGGCGGAGATGCCTACGAACTGGTAGGAACCGAAAACGGTGGCGAGCAGGACGATGGTGCCAGCGGGCAGGAGGCGGCGGGCGCGGCGAGCGTAGAACCGCCCGATCGAGACGCGGCCGGTTTCTCCAAGTTCCCGGAGCAGCAGGCTCGTGATCAGGAAGCCGGACAGGACGAAGAAGACATCGACGCCGACGTAGCCGCCGCCCAGCGCAGGCAACCCGGCGTGGTTCAGCATCACCATGATGACGGCGATCGCGCGCAGGCCTTCGATATCGGGACGGAATGTGCGTTCCTGCTGCGGTAACGCGGGGCCGGGACCCGGCGCGTGCGCCATTGGGAGAGATAAAGCCATGGAAGAGGGGAACGCTCCGCGTACCTGTAAGGGACCCAATTGGCGGCGCAGCCTCGCCGTCAGCGGTGCATGGTAGCCGGTTTGGTGCTTGCCCGCCAATCGGACAGGTAGTTGTGGGGACCGTTCCGGGCGCGGGGAACTTGCCTGGAATCAGGGGAGGGATCGGGTGGATACCTTGCCTGGTTCTGAGAGACCGCAGAAACTCAAGGGGCAGAAGCGGTGAGCGGGACTTCGAGGGCGGGCGGACACACGAATCGACGATATCCGGCGAGGGAAGTGGTCCGGCCCTGCAGTTCCCTGGTTATTGAGAGCCATCGGTCATGGGTAAGCGTGTCGATGTGGGAGAGAGTTGAATACGATGCGGATTGCGATTGGCGAATTTGCGCACGAGACGAATACGTTCTGCCCGGGGTTCACCGAGTTGGAGGCGTTCCGGGATCGTGACTGGAGCGAGGGCGAGGGCCTGGTTGCGAAGCACCGGGGGGTGCGGAACGACCTGGGCGGGATGATCGAGGCCGGGGAGCGGCTGGGGATCGAGCTGGTGCCAACGCTGGCTACGACGACCCAGCCCTCGGCGATGGTCTCCCGGCACGCGTACGAGACGATCCGGGACACGCTGTTCGCGCACATCGAGGTGGCGGGTGAGCTCGATGCGATCTGCCTCGCGTTGCACGGCGCGGGCTCGGCCGACGGCATCGACGACCTGGAAGGGACGTTCCTCGCGGAGCTGCGGGGGCTGGTAGGAACGGAGGTCCCGGTCGTGGTCTCGCTAGACCTCCACGGCAACACGACTCGGGCGATGCTGGAGCATGCCACGGCGCTGTTCTACTGCCACGAGTACCCCCACATCGACACATTCGACCGGGGTGAGGAGATCGTCGAGGTGGCGGCGAAGATCGTGCGCGGCGAGATCAGGCCGGTGAAGCACCTGGTCCGGCTGCCGGTGGCGATCCCGCCCTCGACCACGTTCAGCGGGCCGGCGATGGTGGTCAACGAGCGGTGTTTCGATTGGGAAAAGACGCCCGGGGTGCTCGACTGCGCGTTCACGCACGGCTTCCCCCACACTGACGTGCCCGAGATTGCGACCTCAGTGCTGGTGACAACCGACAACGATCCGGCGCTGGCGGAGCGAGTCGCGGACGATGTGGTGCAACTCATTCTCGGCACGCTTGAAGAGGTCCGGCAGTCACTGCCCGATGCCTTGGAGGCTATGGCCAAGGCGCTCCGGGCGACCGCGTTGCCGGTGATCGTGGCCGAGGTCTCGGACAACCCAGGAGGCGGTGCGCCGGGCAGCGGGACGCACCTGCTGCGGGCATTGCTGGCGGCGGACGAGCCGGATACCTGTTTCGGGTTCGTCTGGGACCCGGCCACGGCGATGCAGGCGCACGAGGCGGGCACCGGGGCGACGATTCCGGTGCGGCTGGGCGGCTTCAGCGATGACCTGCAC
>JALZMD010000357.1 GCA_030858375.1 Chloroflexota bacterium | reverse complement strand
AATCGCCCGCGACATCGGCATCGCCATGACCGTCGCGCGCTTCGGGTCGGTCTTCGTGCCATATTTCATGGAAGGGCCCGTGAGCAGTTATGCCGATTTGCTCCGCAATGACACATCGGCAGACGTTGCTTTTCGCACGGCGATGTGCGAACAGGGCATCTTCATGCTTCCGACCGCGTTGAAACGCAACCACATCAGCGCCGCTCACACCGCAGAAGATATCGACAGAACGCTCGAGTGTGCCCGCGAGGTCCTGCGCAACCCGGCCTAACCCAGCCGAACGTTACAAAAAGAATTGGTTCCTTCCTGACATGAGGTCTCGGGCTCTCTACGACGAGCCGGACGCCTCGCGGATGGTGACGATGCCAAGCGCCGTGCCATCGGCGGTCGTCCGGGGATTGCCGGTTGCGATGTACCAGGCCTCGTGGTCGGACTGCCCAAACGCGAACCGCACCAAAAACTGTTCGCCACGGGCCGCCCGCTGGAGTGGCAACTCACCAACCGGGATTGGCTGGTGGCTGGAGTCCACCATCACCGCATCCTCATTGCTGGCGAGCAAAGCGGCGTGCGCCGCGTTCTCGAGCACAACCACGCCATCGGCATCGACGACGACCACGGCGCCTTCGACGCCATCGACGATGGACCGGAGTTGCTGCCGGGTCGATTCGGCCTCGGCCGCCACTTCCTGCATTTCGATGCTCCGGGCCCGCATGTCGTTGTTCGTGGTATTGAGTTCCTCGACCGTCGCCTGCAGCTCTTCGTTGAGCGTTTCCAGTTCCTCGTTACTGGCCTGGAGCTCTTCGTTCAGCGTTTCGACTTCCTCGGTGGCAGCCTGGATTTCCTCCACCGACACCAGCAACTCTTCGTTCTTCGATCGCAGACTGAGGATTGTACTGGCGAGTTCCTCGTTAGCGAGCAGGACTTCCTCGTTCGCGGTGACCAATCGCCCGACGTCGTTCTCGGCGACCGCGTGTCGCTGGCGCAGCTCCTCGCGTTCGGTCACGTCGATCGCGGACAGCACGAAGAGCGTGAGCTCCCGCCCGTCGCCGCGCTCATGGGGCGAGCAGGTAAAGCTCACCGTGCGACGGGCATCGGTTGGTGAGTCGATTGCCTGCAGGATCAGTTCGGCGGGCGTGCCGGTAGCGGCCACGCGATCGATCGCGCGCCGGATCGCGCGCGCGTCGAAATGGTGGATGAGGTGGACGAAATCCTGGTCGAGGGCGGTCGTGTGGATTCCGAACAGGCGGCGAGCTTCGCTGTTGAGGTAGTGGATATCGTAGTCGCGATCCACCACGACGACACCGCACGGAACACCCAACAGCGCATGGACGGCGTCGCTCAACCCAATGCGCGCTCGCGCCGGCTCGCGACCCGGGCTGGCCGGCTGGACACCCCGGAGGGGACCGGTCAGGCGCGGCGGGGACGAGGAGCCAGGCGTAATGTCATGCATGCGGGAGGGGGGGAAGAGCACGCGGTCACCAATGCGGCCGTAACTCTTGAGGCGCGGCTCGTCGACCGCGAAGAATTCGGCGAGGGGATTGACGGTCTCCGACTTGCCAAGCACCAGATACCCGGCGGCGCGAAGCGAGAAGGCGAACAACTGGAGGGCGCGCCGCTGGAGGGCGGGCGTGAAATAGATCAGGACGTTGCGGCACAGGATCAGGTCGATCCGTGGAAAGGGCGCGCGTTGACCCAGATCGTGTTGGCCGAAGACGAGCATGGAGCGCAAGTGCTTGCTGACTTCGTAGTCGTTGCCGAACTTCACGAAATGGCGATGGACCATCGTTTCGGGCAGGTTGCGCAAGGACCGTGCCGGATAGATGCCCCGGCGGGCAAAGGCCACCGCGTCGTCATCGAGGTCGGTCGCAAAGATCCGGACGTTTGGTGCGGCCTCGTCTTCCCTCAGCAGGTCGGAAACCATGATCGCCAGCGAATAGGCTTCCTCACCGGTCGCGCAGCCAGCCGACCAGATTCGGAGGTCTTCACCGCGCGCCTCCGCGTGCTGGATCAGCTCGGGCAGTACGTTTTCCTCCAAATGGGTGAAGAGCTCGGGATCCCGGAAGAACTCCGTCACCTTGATCAGGAAGCTGGAAATCAGCCGCTGCCGCTCGGCAGGCTCGTTCCGGACATGACGAATGTATTCGGGAATACCGGATTGCCCGGTCGCCACCATGCGGCGATGGAGCCGGCGCAGGATGGTTGGCTGCTTGTAGCTCGAAAAGTCGATCCCGGAATGTTCGCAGATTTGGTCGAGAAATGTTTGCAGCTGGGTTTGCTCGGAAACCGGAGGAGCGTCGAACCCCTCCATCACGAGCGTGTCGAGCAACTCGCCGATCCGGTCCAGGTTGGCGACGATATCGACGATGGACGGCGCCAGTGAGAGCGGCATACCGGGAAAGGCGGCGGTTTCGGGATTCTGAATGATCACCGTCCCGCCGGCGAACTTGACCTCGCGGGCCCCAGCAGCGCCGTCGGAGCCGGTCCCCGACAGCACCACCGCGATCAGGCTCTCCCCGAACGCCTCGGCGGCCGAGGTGAAGAGCAGGTCGATCGACGGATGTGGGCCCTGGCCATCCTCATGCAGCCGGATCTCGGTCTCGGTGACCATCACATCGCGGTTCGGCGGCACGACGTAGATTACGCCCGGTTCGAGTAAATCCCGATCGGTGACGACCCGCACCGGGAGCGGCGAGCGGCGAGCGAGGATCTCGCCCAGGGCGGATTCCCGCCTCGGGCTCAAGTGCTGAGCAATAACGATCGGGGCCGAAAACGATGACGGGATCGTACCGACCAGCGCCTCGAGACTTTCGATTCCGCCAGCCGAGGCGCCGATCACGACCAGATGAGATTTGTCGCCCTGCATGTCTGCCATGAGTTCCCCTGCGTGCGTCATGAGAGCGATGTGCGCAATGGTGAATGACGCCAGTATACTGGCGTGTTGCTCCGTGGGGCGTGGTTCGCGTGACACCCACTGTCCAGGCGATGCGCCGGCGCGGCGCGCAACGCCTCGCGCCAACATGCATGCCCATTTCGTAGCGGGTGATGCGCATCGATTGGGAATAGCCTCCGGCATGGTCTCGTAGGGGCGGACCTGGATCGACTGTGAAGAACCGCTGACCCGCCCGGATCCGGTCGATCCTGTGTCCGCCCGGATGGTGGTGAACGGCCGGATTCGATTTGCCACTATCCGGGCGGACACCCCTGCACCCCGGTTGGCCATGTGTCCTTCATGCCGGGGGTACCGCCCCTACGAGGACGCCTGATGCTTGGTCATTCGCCTACACTCGAAATTACGTACCTGGGTTCGCCGGTCCATTAAACCATTGTTCCCAAGGCGTTCGTGTCAGTTCTCCGCGCCGTGAGACACAGCCCGAACCGGGGCGTGGAGGGAAACATCGAGCAACTCACGTATGGCATCCGCCCGCTGCTCGTCGACCTGGGCCTGGTCATCGACCCGGCCCGACCGGCCCGGCCCCGCGCCGGAGCCACGAATCCGGACCGCAGTCTGGCGCGAAAGGGTGGCCCGCTCTTCGAGCAGGCGCACACTGGACCACAGGGCAGCTTCCAACTGCTCCGACTTTTGCCCCAACAGCGATTCCAGGCTCCAGGCGTGACCAACGTGACACCGGAATCCGGCGATCGGGCCATCGGCGGTTTGCCAGAGCGTGCCGCCGCAGTCGGGACACGTGAACATCGTGAGCTGGCCACGACGGCGATCGTTCTCCTGCTCGGCAAAATCATCCTGGATGAACGTCGCCCCTTCTTCCTCCTCTTGACCAACGACCACGTGCTTCACCGAAGCCGGCATGGGCATCGACGCCAGATATTGGCCGATTCCCCGCGCCGTCAAGACTTGATCGACCTCGACGAGGCGCAAGGCGCTCACCGGCATGCTCTCGACAATCGCGTCGTCCGGATCCTGAACGACGGCCGTGCCACTGTGGCCCTTGATCGTCATCAACCCGGTCGACCCATCGCCAAGCGCGCCAGAGAGGATGACACCAGTCACCCGGTTGCCATGGGCGCGTGCCGCCGAACGAAACAGGGGGTCGATCGCCGGGCGGCTGTGGTTTTCACGCGGGCCATGCGATAACTCGATCCGATCTTCCCGCACCAGCATGTGGCAATCCGGGGGAGCGACGTAGATGTGGCCAGCCTCGAACCGCTCACCGTGGGTGGCGTGGGTTGCCTGGAGGACACTGCCGCGGGAAAGGAGCGTTGGCAGGACACTTCGGCCGGTACCGATGTGGACGACCACGAACACCGGGGCCGCGAAGTTGGCAGGAAGCTCGGCGATAACCTCAAGCAGGGCCTGGATGCCACCGGCTGACGCGCCGATAACCACAATTGAAGGTGATGGGACCGGTTCCATGTGCTCCTCCTCTGGAGCGCCTCGTCCATCCCGTGCCAGCCGCATACCGGAACAGTGACGACAGACGGGCGCACCTTGGTCAAGCTCGATGCTACCCGATCCACGATCAGCCCGATGGCTAGCAGGGGCCAGTCTCCGAGCTCCGCTCGAAGGACCGGCGACCACGGACCATGGTGGATTCTGCGTCCTGAATCCGCGTCCGGGACTGCTCGATCAGCGATTCGGTGCGGGACACCGTGTCACGTAACGATTGCGAATCTTCCTCGGTCCACGCCCCGGCATGGTGGTACTCCTCGTCGTCTTCAAGGAGATATTCTTCCGCCGGCAAGATCGACGGATCGTCCGACGAGACACCGGCGCCATGGGCGGGCCGCTGATTGGCGGGATTGCCGGCAACGCCGTGATCCGGACCGGGTTCCTGGGACGCCAGGTCCATACGTCCCGGGTTCTCGTCGCGAGTTTCGTCACGTTCGAATTCGGCGACACCCAGGTCGGCCAGCTCGGTATCGAGGGTTTCCGCCCCCGCCCAGCCCGAGCGGGAGAGCAAGACGCCAACGGGAATGTCGAGCGCCTCCGCAATCTGTTCCATTCGCTGCCGCCGGGGCAAGCTCACGCGGTTCTTTTCGAGCCGCGAAATCTCCGATTGACGCACGCCCTCACCAACCCGCTCGGCGAGTTCTTCCTGGGTCAGGTTAAGTTCCATCCGGCGTTCGCGAATGAGCTGGCCCAGTGTCGGTGCCATCGGTCCAAGCCTTCCCACGGGAGATTTCAATATGCCCTTTACCCCAATGATATCGGGCTCACTAGCCCCATGCAATCCATGCCTACGCACGAAAGGCGCTTTGCGTTTGTCGCCCACCGCCCTAGGATTCATTTC
>JALZMD010000345.1 GCA_030858375.1 Chloroflexota bacterium | reverse complement strand
CCCTGACCCTCATCCAGCAGGATCGGTCGCGCAAGGTGGGCGTGAAGGCGTCACGGCTGAAGGCAGGGTGGGACACCGGCTATCTCCTCCACCTGCTCGGCGCGTCCTGAGAATGCAATCGCCCTGTGACCCATTAGGATGGGTAGGCAAATAACAGCCGTCCTTCCGTTGCTTTTTCGCTGCGACACACCGATACTACTAGGTAAATATCGAAGATCGGGAGGAGTACATCGCCTCCGCGCGACAGCAAGTTGGGGCCAACGGCTGAGAGCCCCTGCATGTGCAGGAACGATGGAAGGTTGCCCGGGAGATGCCAGGCCCAGCGGTCATGACCGCAAGCCTGGACGGGACGCCCGTTACAGCGATCGAGAGCACATTGCGCGGCAGTGTGAAGCGAGGTGGTACCGCGGGGTCGAACCCGTCCTGGCATGACAGGGCGGTTTTTTGTTGCCCTGCGCAAACCGGCAAACTCGTCATAACACGTCCACCACAGAGTGACAGGTGACCACCATGGCTGCATCCAGCGCAGCGACCCACGCCACGGAGTTCGCGAAATCGTATGACCCGGCCGCCATCGAGCACGGTCTCTACGACTGGTGGGACAGCCAGGGGTATTTTGCTCCCGCCGAATCGTCCGACCCTGACCAGAAGCCGTTCGTGACGATCATGCCCCCTCCAAATGTCACCGGGGTGTTGCACGTCGGTCATGCCCTCTTCGTTGCCCTCCAGGACATCATGACCCGGTGGCATCGGATGCGTGGCGAGCCGGCGCTGTGGCTCCCTGGCGCCGACCACGCCGGTATCGCCGGCCAGCTGGCGGTCGAGAAGGTG
Organism: Chloroflexota bacterium; assembly: GCA_030858375.1. Classification (GTDB taxonomy): domain Bacteria; phylum Chloroflexota; class Chloroflexia; order Thermomicrobiales; family UBA6265; genus JACCYX01. The sequence continues at coordinate 1,191 of JALZMD010000345.1, read as the reverse complement.
ATCGCACAGGAAGGGCTCACACGGCACGATCTCGGGCGCGACGAGTTCCTCCGCCGGGTCTGGGAGTACATGGATGAGTACCGGCCGCGGATCCGCGAGCAAATGAAATTGCTCGGTGCATCCTGCGACTGGAGCCGGTTTGCTTTCACGATGGATCCGGGCCCGGCGCGAGCCGTTCGCCACGCGTTCAAGCATCTCTATGACAAGGGACTGATCTACCGTGGCGAGCGGCTGATCTCATGGTGTCCGCGCTGCCGGACTGCCCTCTCCGACCTCGAAGTGAAACACGAGGACGTCCAGTCAAGCCTTTGGCGCCTGGCCTACCTGGTCGAGGGCTCTGCTGAGTTTATCGAGGTTGCAACAACCCGCCCGGAAACGATGCTGGGTGACACCGGCGTGGCAGTTCACCCCGACGATGCGCGCTACGCGTACCTGGTCGGCAGGCAGGTGGTCCTGCCAATCGTTGGCCGCCGGATCCCGATCGTGGCCGACGAGCATGTCGATCCTTCATTCGGCACCGGCGCGGTCAAGGTCACCCCGGCCCATGACCCGAACGACTTCGAGATTGCGCAGCGGACGGGCCTGTCTTCGATCAACATCATCAACCTCGATGCGACGCTCAACAACGAAGCGGGGGAGTTCGAGGGAATGACGGTCGAGGACGGTCGCAGGGCCGTCGTCGAGCGTGCCGAATCGGAAGGCTGGCTCGTGTCGGTCGAGCCGCACTCCCACAGCATCGGTCACTGTGATCGGTGTGGAACCGTAGTCCAGCCAATCGTCAGCAAGCAATGGTTCGTCCATATGAAAGAGCTGGCTGAGCCCGCCTACCAGGCCGCCCAGGACGGCCGCCTGACGTTCGTTCCCGAGCGCTTCAAAGGTGTCTACGACAACTGGCTGGAGAACATCCACGACTGGACTGTGTCGCGGCAGCTGTGGTGGGGGCATCGCATTCCCATCTGGTACTGCCTTGACTGCGACGACATCCACTCCAGCGTCGAGGAGACGATGGACGCCTGTCCCTCCTGCGGCGGTGCTGTCGAGCAGGATCCCGACGTGCTGGACACCTGGTTCAGCTCCGGACTTTGGACCTTTTCGACGCTGGGCTGGCCGGATGAGACGCCTGACCTGAAACGGTTTTATCCCGGATCGGTGATGGAAACTGGCTACGAGATTCTCTTTCACTGGGTTTCC
>JALZMD010000318.1 GCA_030858375.1 Chloroflexota bacterium | reverse complement strand
TCGAGAAGAAAATGACGAAAGTTCCACGTATCATGCTGTTCGGCGTAGAGACCGGTTGGACTTTTCAATGCCATTCCGGCCTTCATACCACGGGCACGGCACCTCGTGCCGGCTGGCTGTCGACCTGCTCGTCCGAGCAGGCCCGGATAGGTCAGATGGCGGATGAATCCATCGTGGTTCGATTCTAGCCTAGAGGACGTAGCGGTAGTGTTCCGTGCAATCGTTGTGGGAGTGTGCATCAATGGCGACAGGGGGTTGGCTCGCCGGGCGAGTCAATGACGGCAATGCGAAATGGTGGGTACTTGGAGCCTCGTGTTTCGCATTGTTCATGGCAATTCTCGACAACCTGGTCGTCAACGTCGCATTGCCGACCATTTCGGAGGACTTCGGACCGACGACGACCCAACTCCAGTGGATTGTGTCGGCCTACACGCTCGTCTTCGCGGCGCTGCAAATCACCGCCGGTGGGTTAGGTGACCGCTTGGGGCGGAAGAAATTCTTCCTGATCGGCGTGACGATCTTCACCGTGACGTCAGCGCTGGCGGCCCTTGTCCAGAACACCGAGTGGCTGATCATTGCCCGCGCCGCGCAGGGAGTTGGGGCCGCGTTCATCATGCCTCTCTCGCTCTCGCTCATCTCGGCGGCGTTCCCGCCGGAAGAACGGGGTAAGGCCCTGGGCATCTGGTCGGCGGTTTCCGTGTCCGGGCTTGCCTTCGGGCCAATCGTCGGCGGGTTCATCGTCGAGTACTTCGCCTGGCAATGGATCTTCCTGATCAATGTCCCGATCGGCATCGTCGCGTTCCTGATCACGTCGGCGGTCGTCTCGGAATCGCGCGACGAGTCGGGCGACGTGGCGACAGATATACCGGGCACGATCCTGGTGACAGCCGCAATTGCCTCGCTCACGTTCGCGTTGATCGAGGCCGGGGAGCGTGGCTGGGGTGATTCGCTGATCGTGGCGGGGTTCGCCCTGTCGGCGGTGCTGTTCGCGGCGTTCATCTACGTCGAGCAGCGAACCGAGAAACCGATGGTGCCGCTGCGGTTTTTCAAGTCGAGCACGTTCACCGGGGCGAACCTCGATTCGTTCGCGATCTCGTTCTTCATTTCCGGCATCGCCTTCTCGATGACGCTCTATTGGCAGAATGTGCATGGCTTTTCGGCGATCCGGACTGGCCTGACGATGTTGCCGATGGTGATCACAATGATGGTCTTCTCGCCGATCTCGGGCGCCCTGGTCAATCGTATCGGGACAAGGAACCTGATCACGGTTGGCATGCTCATCACCGGTGCCTCGGCGTTCATGTACCTGCGCACGGCGGTTGACGGCACGTTCCTCGAGGTGGTTCCGGCCATGGTGGTGATGGGCTTCGGCATGTCGCTGATCTTCGCGCCGATGACGACGGCGGTGCTGAACAGTGTCGAATCGAACAAGAGCGGCGTGGCCTCGGCGGTCAACGGAGCAGTCCGCGAGATGGGATTCGCGTTCGGTGTCGCGTTGCTCGGCACGATCATGAACCAGACCTACAAGTCCCGGTTCGAGGAATCGTCGCAGGTCCATGGGCTGCGTGATCCGTCTAACAGTGCCCTGGGGCCGTTGCAACCAGTCATCGACCAGATCGGCGAGGGCATCAACTACGCGGGGCAGGTCATCTACAATCCGACGTACTTTGCCAGCGTGCCGGGAGACGTTGCCGACATCCTCTCCTCGGTCAGCGCGGCCGCGTTCGTGGAGGGCATGCATCGCTCATTCATCATCACCGGCGTGGCGATCATCGGCGTGGCGATCGTGTCGTTCTTCCTGGTCAAGGACTCGGTGGCGGAGGCGCCGGCCGAAGAGCCAGATGAATTAGCTGGCATCGTGCCGGCCCCGAGCGGAGTCTTGGGCGAGTAGGCCGGATCGCAAACCACGTTGACCATGAGAAGGCCGGGCACAATGCTGCGCCCGGCCTTCGCTTTCCCATGGCACCTGTGGGCACAACGTCGCAACCGAGGGGTACGCGTCAGCGCATGTCCGAGACCACCTCCAAGGCGGCGACTCCGTCGCCGAGTGCATCGCACTATGGATGACTCGCGAACTCGACATGACGTTTGGGATGACGTGCGGACCGGTAATCCGCCCTCAAGACTTCGACGTGTCGATCACCGGGGCGGTTGCCCAGTACTGCTGCAAGCGGGGCTTGAGCCTGGGGAAGCGCCGGATGTCGATCGCTGGATCGTCGGCGAGCAAGCGGACTGCCGCGGCCCGGGCGACTTCGATCAGCCGGGTATCGAATCCGTCATCGAGCCAGTCGAGCTCCGGCAACCCGCTCTGGCGCGTGCCCATGAAGTCGCCGGGCCCGCGTAGCTCCAGATCCTTCTCTGCCAGCAGGAAGCCGTCGTCGGTGGCGACCATGGTTTGCAACCGTGCGTCGCCGGTGGCACTTGAATCGTCGGCCAGCAGGATGCAGTAGCTCTTGGCGCCACCCCGCCCGACGCGACCCCGGAACTGATGAAGCTGCGAGAGCCCGAACCGGTCGGCACCCTCGATCATCATGACCGTGGCGTTCCGGATGTCGATGCCCACCTCGATCACCGATGTCGAAACCAGGATGTCGAACTGGTGGTCGCGGAACGCGGTCATCACCTCGTCCTTTTTCTTCGACGGCATCTTGCCGTGGACGACATCGATCCGGAGGTCCGGAAAGACCTGGTCCTTCAGGCGCTGCGCCTCCTCGACGGCAGCCTTGGCCTCGATTACCTCCGATTCTTCAACCAGCGGACAGATCACGAAGACCTGGTGCCCGCGTTCGATTTCCTCGCGTACCAGGCGATAGGCATCGGCACGCTGCGGCTTGCGATAGAGCCGGGTCTCGATCGGGATTCGCCCAGGGGGCTGCTCGTCCATGATCGAGACATCAAGGTCGCCCGAAAGCACCAGGTTCAGCGTTCGCGGGATCGGGGTGGCCGTCATCGACAGCATGTGCGGCTGGACGTTGTTCGCCTTCTGGGCCAGCAGCGCTCGCTGCTTGACCCCAAAGCGATGTTGCTCGTCCACGATCGCCAGCGCCAGATCGTGAAAGGTCACTGCGTCCTGGACCAGGGCGTGCGTCCCGACCAGGATATCGATCTCGCCGGTGGTCATGGCCGCGTCGATCTCGCGGCGCCGCTTCGCACGCGTTGAGCCCGTAAGCAGCGCAATCGCTGGCCGCCCATCTTCTGGCAGGCCGGCGTAGAGCCGTCGGAGACTCCGCTCGTGCTGTTCCGCGAGGAGTTCGGTCGGCGCCATGAAGGCGGTTTGCTTGCCGTTGTTGCGGGCGACCAGCGCGATGGTGGCGGCGACCGCCGTCTTGCCGGACCCGACATCGCCTTGGAGCAGGCGCGTCATCGGCGTGGGCTGGCGGACATCGCTCATGATCTCGTCGATGACCCGCTGCTGGGCGCCGGTGAGCGTGAACGGAAGCGAGTCGCGGAAGCGATCAACCACGTCCCAGTTGATCGTGAGGGGTTGTCCGGGACTGGCCTGGATCGACTGCTTGCGGTGGACGAGCCCAAGTTGGAGCAGGAAAAGGTTCTCGAACATGAGCCGCCGCTTCGAGGCCGCGATCTGATCCATCGTTTCCGGATAGTGAAGACGTTCGTAGGTCTCATCGATCGGCGGCAGGTCCACGGTTTCATCGAGATATGGCCTGGCTTCGGCCAGCCAGTCGACCAGCTTGGTCCGTGTCGCATCCAGCGCGTTGCGGGTGATCGCCCGCATCGTCTTCTGGTACAGCCCCTTGGTCAGGGGGTAAACCGGCGCGATCCGGTTGGTCGTGAGGGTGGGGCCGTCCGCCTTTTCCCATTCGGGGCTGATGATCTCGAGACCGTTGTAGCTCCCCTGGATCGTGCCACTGGCATAGATCCTTTCTCCCTCAGCAAGCTGCTTGGTAATGAAGGTACTGAACCAGACGAGCCGGAGGGTGCCAGTGCCGTCCGAGATCCGGGCGACGGTGAACGGGCGCGCGCGGCCATATTGCTCCCGGATATCGACGACTTCACCCGCAACGGTGACATCACCGATCGGACCCAACATCTCTCCGATCTTCGTAAGATTGGAATAGTCGATGTAGCGTCGGGGCGAAATTCGGAGGACATCCTCGATCGTCACGATCCGGTTTGGTTCGTTCTTGCCGTGGATCAGTTGTTCCAACAACCGGGCAACGGATGGCCCGACGCGCGGAAGGTTGCTGGCGGCGGCGTCGGGTGGCAAGGGATGGACGATGGCGGGTACCCTCGGCTTGCGGGCGGCAGGCTGGCGGCCAGCCCGCCGTTCGCCGAGGGCGCTGTTGAGCTTCCCGATCTCGACACCGCTGTTGCCGACACCAAGCTGGGGCTGGATCGATTTCACGCGTGAGACGAGCCGCTCGACCTGAACGCGCCGTTCGCGTTCGGCTGCCGGGAGCTGCTGCAACTCCGTCACGGTAAGCGTCAGCTGCTCGGCGATATCGTGACTGGTTGCGCCCAGCGCGGCGATCTCGCGCAGGGTGGCGATGGCAATGTACCGATCAGTCTCAAGGTCCCGCCCGCCACGCCAAACACCCCGGAGCGTGTTGATCAGGCGCGTAAAAAGGGCGTCTCGATTCGTCACCATGAGATTGGACCCTTGTCGATGGGGATTCGCTTCAAGCTGGAATGGCGAGAGCGATAACGCTCGCACGTCAGTCCGTGAGATAGCCTCCGCATGGCGGTCGCAGGCGCTGCATAATGGGCCTCGACGTGGACGCCCGTTCGACCGGCAGTGTACCCCACGCGTTCGGTGCCCTTCGGTGGCTCGCGCTACTCCGGGTAGAGCGCCGCCACGCCGACGGCACCGGGACCGGCGTAGGTGGTGATCGTGGCGCCCACGAAGGTGATCTCCATCGTCGCCCCCGGATACGTCAGCGACAGTCCCGCGGCCACCGATTGGGCGTCGGCAAGGTTGTCGCTGTGGAGGACGATGATGCCCGAGGGTGTGGGGGTTATCAGGGCTCCGGCGCGTGCAATCGCCTTCTTCCAGGTCCTGACCCGCTCGACCGGGACCAGCACGCCATCGACGAATGACAGGATCGGCTTGATCGCGAGCGCCGAGCCGACCAATTGCTGCGCCCGACCGATCCGCCCACCTTTATAGACGTAATCAAGGCTCTGAAGCACAGCATACATTTTGACACGTGCTATCGCCGTCGAGGCGGCTTGGGCTACCCGATCGATTTCCGCCCCCTGTTGCGCGATGCGTGCCGCGGCGATCGCAACCCACCCGAGCTGCATGGTCGCCGCCCGGGAATCGATGATCCGGATGTGATCCGGATCGACTTGCTCGGCCGCGAGCCGCGCGGCGTTATGGGTGCCGCTCAGGTCAGCCGACACGGTGACGCAGACAACATCCTGTCCCCGTTCGCGCGCATCTCGGAAGACCGTCTCAAAGGAGGTGACCGCTGGCTGCGACGTTTTCGGCAAGGTCGGGGCGTGTCGCAGCCGGGTGATGAATTCGGCGGGGGTAAGATCGATGCCGTCACGGAACGATTCGCCGTCGAATGAAATGGTGAGTGGGACGACCTCGATACCGAACGCCTCGGCCAAGTGTTTCGGGATATCGGACGTGGAATCGGTGACCACGATCACTGGCTGACGATCACGCACTGGGTGCCTCCTTGACGACGATACCGAGGACTCCGGGCCCGACGTGAGCCGAGATCACCGGGCCGATGTGCAGAACGGGCACTTGTTCCATCCCGAGCATTTCGCCGAGTGAGGCAGCCAGGTCCCGCGCATCGTTCGGCGTCGTGTTGTAGAGTACGGCGGCCTGTTCAATGTCGCTCAGTTCCCTGGCAAAATCGATAAGTGCGGCGGTCGCCTTCGACCGCGTCCTGGACCGCTCGAAGGGGACAACCTGGCCCTCTTCCACCCGCAGGAGTGGCTTCAACTGGAGCAGCGTGCCGAGCAATTGGGCGGCCTTGCCAATGCGGCCGCCACGATGCAGGTGCTCAAGCGTCTCGACGAAGAAAACGATGTGGTAGAGGTCGACTTCCGCCGTGAGGATACTCACGATACCGGCAAGTGGCATGGCCTGGTCGGCGAGTTGAGCGGCCCTGATTGCCTGGAATCCCAGGGCGTAGGCGACATTTAACGAATCCACCACCTCGACGGTGATGGTTTCGGCCACCAGGTCGGCGGCGAGCCGGGCGGACTGGACCGTGCCGCTCAACTTTGAGGAAATAAGCACACAAAGGATCTGGTCGTGCGTTTCCGCAAGCGAACGGAATGCCGTCTCGAAGGTGCCGACCGCTGGTTGCGACGTGGTCGGCAATTTGTCGGAGATTGCTAGTCTGCCCATGAATTCATCCGCCGACAGATCGATCCCATCGCGCAGGGTCTCCTGTCCAAAATGGACGTTGAGTGGGATGACCGAGATCCCGAACTGTCGCTGGATCTCCACGGGGAGATCAGACGTGCTGTCGGTAACGATCGCAATCGAGCGGCTCATCGCATGGTCCTTTCGTGCCCCGGTGCCCACATCGCCTACTCGACGCTGATCACGAAGAGGTAGTGTGGCTGGCCGCCATTCGGAAATTCGGCCTCGGCATCCGGAAACGCCAGCGTCACGGCCCGCCGGAGCGCGGAGATATCTTCATCGGTCGCATCGGCACCAGCGAACGCCGTTACCAGTTCCACCGGTCCCAGCGCGGCGCGTTCGAAAAGTGATGCCGCAACGATTGTCAAATCGTTGCCTGCCGCCGCAAGTTCATTGTTGATCAGCCCAATGGTCTGCCCGTACGCAATGTTTACGCCATTGAGTTCGACATCGCGGACCGCCGTGGTTAACTCAAGAGAGGTCACGGCTGATAGTGCCTCGGTCATCACTGTGGCATTGTGGTCGAGCGGTTGGTCGGCGTTGAACGCTGCCAGCGCCGCCAAACCCTGAGGCACGGATGTCGTGGGTATGACCCGAACCGCACGATCGGTCAGTTTCGCTACCTGGTTGGCGGCGAGGATAATGTTCGTGTTGTTCGGCAGCAGAATGACCTGACTGGCGGGCGCCCTGTTCACGGCATCGAGCAGGTCCTCCGTGCTGGGGTTCATCGTTTGCCCGCCTGGCACGACTGTTGCCGCACCCATCGATCGCAGCGCGTCGGCCAGGCCGTCTCCGGCGGCTACCGCCACGACGGCGATCGTGCCCTGGTAGTCGCTAGCGCCGCTGGCATCGCTGGGGTCAGTCGTCGCTGCCCGCTGCGCAATGAGTGTGCCGGTTTGCCGCGTCATATTGTCGATCTTGATTTGATCGAGTGAGCCGAGCCTGGTCGCGTATTCCAGGACCTGGCCGGGGCGCTCGGTGTGGATGTGGACCTTGAGCATCGTGGCGTCACCTACTATGACCGCGCTCTCGCCCATTGCCGCAATCTCTTCGCGCACATGGTCGAAGTCGAAACCGTCGCCAAAGACCATGAAGTTTGTGCAATACCCGTAGGCGTCTTCGCCGTGGAGATCGGATACCTGATCGAGAAAACGCATGTCCGGGCCCGGGCCCAAGGTCGGGGTGGCATCGTCTGAGATCGCCGTGTCCCCGTGGGCGTAACGTTCGAGACCCTCCAGGACGATGACAATACCCTGTCCGCCAGCGTCGACGACGCCGGCCTGGCGCAGTATATCGAGCAACTGAGGCGTGGAATCGAGGGCAACCTGGGCACCGTCGATCGCGGCCCGCAGGACCGTCGTTAATGAGGGTGTGCGGGCCGCCGCCGCCGCCGCCCGATCCGCGGCGCCCCGGATCACCGTCAACATCGTTCCCTCGACCGGTCGCATCACGGCCTTGTAGGCCATGTCCTGGGCGCTGCGGAGGGAACGGGCCAGGTCTTGGCCGTCGAGTTCATACCGATGCTCAATTCCAGTGGCAAAGCCGCGAAAGATCTGGGAGAGGATGACGCCGGAGTTGCCCCGGGCGCCCATCAGGGCGCCGTGGGCGAGGTGTTTGCCGACCTCGGAGACGGCGTGGTCGCCCTCCGGGATGGCTTTCACGGCCGCCTTCATTGTCATCGACATATTCGTGCCGGTGTCGCCATCGGGAACCGGGAACACGTTAAGGGCATTGACGAATTCGTGCCGGGCATCGAGCGAGGCGGCGGCTAGGGCGAATGCCTCGCCCAGCTGACGGCCATTCCAGATTTGCAACTGGTTCGCGACGGGTATCGCTGGGGGACGACCGCCAGTCACAATGAACCTCGGGAGGTGGTGCTGACGTGGAGTCCATCGACGTTGACGTTGACCCGCTCAACATCCAGGCCGAGGACCCGCTCGATTTGGAATTTCACGGCCTGCATGACGTTCGAAGCAACCGTGAAGATCGGTGTTCCGTATTCCACCACGACCGACAGCTCGATCGACACCCGGTTCTCTTCGACCGAAATGTCGATTCCCCGCGCGTCGCTCGAAAATCCAAGCTTCCGGCTGATGGCGGAGCCGAACGATCGGGGAGCCATGTCGACGATGCCATAGCACGACAGGACCGCGTCGTGCACGATGGTCATGATCGCCCCGTTCGCGATGCTGACTCGGCCCTGCGGCGCTGGTTGGGATTCGTGGATTGCCATGGACACTCCGGTGGGGAATAGCTGGGTAGACGTACTAGGTAAACGTAAAGCACGATGAACGCAGAGCGACAACCACTGGCGATGTGCGATAGCATACTCGTTCGCGCCCCGCGTTGTTCGAACCGCGGCGAGCCCTGCATAGCGTCGGACCGCACTCGGGATATTGCACGGGCCGGCAACCTTGTGGTAGGCTACGCCCTTGGATAGGCGTCGTCCTCAGACGGCGCCACTTTAACGCCCGGCACCATCCGGCGCCAAACAGTCAGCGCAACGTTGAATCCCATCGGATGCATCCGTTTCGCGGCGCTCATGTGAAAGGGAG
>JALZMD010000314.1 GCA_030858375.1 Chloroflexota bacterium | reverse complement strand
CCAGCCTCGCCTTCTTCGCGATCCTGATCCCGTACACCGGACTTGGCGCCTCAACCGCGACGATTGCGCTCGCCCTCTATTCCCTGCTCGCGATCATCCGCAACACCGTCGCCGGGATCGATGACGTCCCCCGCTCCACGCTCGATGCGGCACGGGGCATGGGCATGACCGGACGCCAGCGGCTCTTCCTCGTCGAACTGCCATTGGCGATCCCGGTCATCTTCGCCGGAATCCGTATCGCCACCGTGGCAGCGGTTGGCATCGCCGTCATCGCCGCCGTGATCGGCGCCGGTGGCCTCGGCCGGCTGGTTTTCGACGGCTTGCGCACACTGGACGCCGACCAGGTGCTCGCGGGGGCGATCATGGCGACGCTCCTCGCCCTCGCCGGAGACTGGGGCCTGAAGCGCCTTGGCGATGCCCTGCGGCGAGATGTCGGCGCGGCGGCGGAGAGGGGGTAAAGACATGCGCCGAGGCGAACCGCTGGATTTCATTGCCTACATCCGCGACCATCCCGAGCAATTTCGCGAGTTGTTGCTCGAGCACGTGCGACTGGTTGGCTGGTCGGTGCTCATTGCGATCCTGATCGCGATTCCGCTGGCCGTGCTGACCACGCGCCTCATCTGGTTCGAGCGGCCGATGACCTGGCTGGCCAACGTCGGGCAGACCGTCCCGAGTCTCGCGATCCTGGGCCTGACCCTGCCTCTGCTCGGGATCGGGTTCCGGCCTGCCCTCTTCGCCCTGACCATCAAGGCCATCCTGCCCATCTTCCTCAACACCGTCATCGGTATCCGCGGCGTCGACCGCGCGATCGTCGATGCCGCACGCGGCATGGGCACGAGCGACGGGCAACTGCTGTGGTTCGTCGAACTGCCGCTCGCCAGTCCCGTCATGTTTGCCGGGATCCAGACGGCGACCGTCCAGAATATCGGTCTGGCCACCCTGGCCGCGTACATCGGCGGCGGCGGGTTCGGCGACTGGATCCTGCAAGGGCTGGCCATGGTCAATCCACCAATCCTGCTGGCTGGCGCAGTGCCGGTCGCCGTGCTGGCGATGTCCACCGAGTTGATCCTGCGTGGAGTGCGCCGGGTCATTGTGCCGGCCGGGCTCACTGTGACGTAGGCGAAACGATCGCGTGAAGGAGGTGAACAACCCGGATGACGCACACGGTTGACCAATGGAGGCCCACCGTCAGAGACGCAATCGAAGGAGCATTTCACCATGAGGAAACTCAACCATAGCGTATTTGCCTTGTTCGCGGCCCTCGGGCTCGTGCTCTCGTCATTCGCCGGGGTCACCGCCACGCGCCAGGACCTGCCTACCATCGTCGTCGGCTCCAAGGACTTCACGGAGCAGATCATCGTCTCCGAAATGGTTGCCCAATTGCTCGAAGACGCCGGCTACCCGGTTGAACGGCAACTCAACCTCGGTGGCACCGTAGTCGCGCATGAGGCGCTCGTCAACGGCGACATTGATGTGTATGTCGAGTACACGGGAACCGGGCTGCTCGCTATTCTCGGCCTGGAGCTACCCGCGGCGGCGGCCACGCCGGAAGCCGGTGGGGCGACCCCGGACGCGGCGGGCGTCGATCCCGTCTACGAGATCGTTTCAGCCGAGTACCAGGAGCAGTTCAACCTTACCTGGCTCGAACCGTGGGGCTTCAATAACACCTACGCGCTCGCCCTCCGTGGCGACCAGGCAACCGAACTGGGCGTGGTGACGATCACCGATCTGCTGGAGCATGATCAGGATCTCGTCTTCGGCGGTACCCAGGAGTTCCTCGTCCGCGAAGATGGGCTGTTGGGGTTGGAAGAGGTGTACGGTGTCGAATTCGAGGATGCGGTCGGTTTCGATCCTGGCCTGGTCTACGGGGCGATCGAATCCGGTGACGTCGACGTGATCTCCGCGTTCGCTACGGATGGCCGCATCCCGTCACTCGGCCTGACCCTGCTCGAAGACGACCTGGGATTCTTCCCGCCGTACTTCGCGGCGCCGGTCGTGAGTCAGGAGATTCTCGACCAGTCCCCGGAAGTGGCGGCCGTCCTCAACCAGCTCAGCGGCATGATCGACGACCAAACCATGGCCGATCTCAACTTCCAGGTCGACGACGGCGGTATGGAAGCCGCCGACGTGGCCCGGACCTTCCTGGTCGAGCAGGGCCTGATCGCGGAGTAGGGCTGCGTATCCTGCGGTCCGCCCGCTCTTGACTGTCATTCCTCGCAAGCTCGGAATCCAAGCGCGAAGCGCTCGTCGACGAAGTCGGCGCTTAGGGTACGACGACAACGACCGGCTCCGCCGGATGCGCTTCGCGCGGGGACCCTTCGCTGACGCTCAGGGTGACGGTCAATGTGGCAGGTGGAAGTAGTCAGCCCATCAACCAACACATCGCAGAGGGCGTGCCAGCATGCGAAAGACCTGGGAAGTCATCGTTATCGGGTGCGGCGGAATCGGGAGCGCCGCCGCGTACTGGCTGGCGCGCCGGACGGGAACCGATGTCCTGGCGATCGAACAGTTTCAGCTTGGCCATGACCGCGGCAGCTCGCAGGATCACTCGCGGATCATCCGGCGCTCCTACCACAACCCGGATTACATCGCGCTCACCGAGCCTGCCTACCAGGCGTGGCACGACATCGAAGCCGAATCCGGCGTCCAGGTCGTGGTCAAAACGGGTGGGCTCGACCTGGAATTGATCGGCACCACGGGCGTCAAGGACCTTTCACACTGCGCCGCCGCGATGGCGGCCAACGATATCCCCTACGAGCAACTCGATGCCCAGGAGCTGATGTACCGGTGGCCACAGTTTCAATTGAGCGATGCGGTGCGCGGGCTCTACCAGGCCGATGGCGGGCTGGTCGATGCGCGCAAGGCGAACGCCGTCCATGTCGCGCTGGCCCGATCCCACGGCGCGACGATCCGGGAAGGTCTCCCGGTGCGGTCGATCCGGTCCGTAGGTGATGCGGTTGAAGTCGTCACCGACGATGGCGTCTACACGGCGGGGCACGTCGTGCTCGCCGCCGGCGCGTGGACGGGTAACCTGCTGGCCGATCTTGGTCTCGACTGGCGCCTAACGGTGACTCAGGAACAGGTCACGTACTTCGCGACACCTCACCTCCGTGAGTTCACGCCGGATCGGTTCCCGATCTGGATCTGGCGTGATCAGGAAGAGTTCTACGGCTTTCCGATCTACGGCGAAGTCGCGACCAAGGCCGGTCAGGATGTCGGGGGGCCGGAAACCACCGCCGAGACACGGACCTTCGAGGTCGATGTGCCAGCGCGGGAACGACTGGTCCACTTCCTGGAGGAGCGAATCCCGCGCTTCCTCGGACCGGAGCTCTACACGAAGACCTGTCTCTACACGATGCCGCCTGATCGTCACTTCGTGCTCGACGCGGCGCCGGGGCATCCGCACATCACCGTGGCGGCCGATGCGGGCCACGCGTTCAAGTTCGCGACGCTGTTCGGCAAGATCCTGAGCCAACTTGCGCTCGATGGCGCCACGGAATATCCGATTGCGCCGTTCACCGCCGATCGCCCGGCTCTGACCGATCCGGCGTTCCAACCCATCTTCCGCAACGAGGCGGTGCTGCGCCGGGGCTAGTGAGGCAGGTGGCGCGTAGGGGTCAACCTCCGTGTTGACCCGATTTTGACGGCCCCGTTGCTTGGGGCGATCACGGAGGATCGCCCCTACCCGCGTCGGCATGCATCGGTTGCGTCCTTCGCACGTTGAGGAGTCAGAAGATGGAAGATCGGGCAGCAGGCCAGACCACGGGAGGACTTCTGGAGCGGCTCGCGGCCGGTCCGGTGATCTGTGCCGAAGGCTATCTCTTCGAGTTCGAGCGGCGCGGCTACCTGCAGGCGGGTGCGTTCGTCCCTGAGGTGGTGCTGGAGCACCCGGAGCTCGTCGAGCAGCTCCACCGCGAGTTCGTCCACGCCGGGTCGGATGTGGTCGAAGCCTTCACCTACTACGCGCATCGCGAGAAGTTGCGGCTGATCGGCAAGGAGCACCTGCTCCAGGAGATGAACCAGCAGGCGCTCGCCATCGCCACGACCGTCGCCAGGGATACGGGCACGCTCGTCGCGGGGAACGTCTGCAACACCAACATCTTCGAGGCCGACGACGCGTCCCGCAAAGCGGTCCGCGCCATGTTCGAGGAACAGATCGGTTGGGCGGCGAAGGCCAAGGTCGACTTCATCATCGGTGAGACGTTCTCATGGGGTGAAGAAGCGGCGATCGCCCTCGACGTGATCAGGCAAACCGGTCTTCCGGCAGTGATCACCCTGGCCATTCATCAGCAACCGGAAACCCGCGAGGGATGGTCGCCGGAGGATGCCTGCCGGCGCCTCGAAGAAGCCGGCGCCGATGTGGTTGGATTGAACTGCATCCGCGGCCCGCAGACGCTGCTGCCGCTCCTCAAGCGAATCCGGGAGGCGGTGAAGGGGCACGTCGCCGCCTTGCCGGTGCCGTACCGCACGCATGACGAGCAGCCGTCGTTCCAGTCGCTACGCGATCCCGCTTATCCCGATCCGCCGGGTGGGAGGCCCTTCCCGACCGCGCTGGACCCGTTCGTGTGCAACCGGTACGAGATTGCCGACTTCACGCGGGACGCGGTGGAACTCGGCATCGGCTATCTCGGCGTCTGCTGCGGCGCCGGTCCGCACCACATCCGGAGCATGGCGGAAGCGCTCGGCCGCACGCCGCCAGCCAGCCGGTTCACCGCCGACATGTCCAAGCACGCCTTCCTTGGCGTCGATCCGAGCCTCAAGAGCCACAACCGGGAGTATGCCAGGGAGCTGTAACGCGTTCTTCAGGGCCGCCGACCGCGTCGTCATTCCGAGCAAGCTCGGAATGACGGTTGCGGAAGATTTTTTGGAAGGCGAAACGCCTGCCGTATCGATCGGGCGCGCATTCCACCACCAAATTTCCGGATTCCGGGCTACTGGCGGGCGGATGTTCGCCGTCTGGTAACGCCGCCCCCTGAAGCGCTGCTCGACGCGCTGCTGACCCAGACGGTGGCGAGGATGAGCGCGGCGATCGCGAGGGCGGGGGGCAGCACGAGCCAGGGCCAGATC
>JALZMD010000309.1 GCA_030858375.1 Chloroflexota bacterium | reverse complement strand
GGGCGAATACCGGTGGCCGTCGGTGGCCGCTGAACCGCTCCAGTGCTTATCGATACAACGGTCTGGCAAAGCCAGGGTTCCGTATCGAACCGCTCGTGAGAGATTTCACATTCTAGATACGATGTTGTGAAAGGCTTGTCAAGCGTCAGGCCCGCCCATCTGTGCAGGCCAGGGTACTGTTTCACAATTCCCTGTTCGTCATGCGCGAAACCGTGATGGGCAGTAGACTAGCGATGATGACCCGGACCGGTGGGGCCTTGATTCCGCCGGGACCCATGCGGAAGTCAACCAAGGCGCAGGACCAACCGAACGGAACGCCGAGGGGGCGATGATAGAGAACGCGGTACGACCATCGGATACAGGGTTGACGGGCATGCGTGCGGTCGTGAGCGATTACGTGGCGCTCACGAAGCCAGGCATCATGACCCTTCTCCTGGTCACCACCCTCGGCGCAATGCTGGTGGCTGAGCAAGGCGTACCCGCCTTTGGCCTGGTGATCGTGACACTGCTTGGGGGTGTCCTGACCGCTGGTGGCGCAAACGTGCTCAATTGCTACATCGATCGAGACATCGATGCAATCATGAGCCGCACCAAGAAGCGGGCAACCGCGAACGGCCGGATCTCGCCGTTCGCCGCGCTCGTCTTCGGCATCTCCTTGACGGTCGCTGGTACATTGCTCCTCGGAATCGTCGTCAACTGGTTGGCCGCGGGGTTGGCACTCACCGGAAACCTGTATTACGTCTTCGTCTACACGCTCTGGCTGAAGCGGCGCACCCCTCACAACATCGTGGTTGGGGGCGCGGCCGGTGCGATTCCACCGCTTGTCGGCTGGGCTGCCGTCACCGGCACCCTGTCCGCTCCCGCCTGGATCCTGTTTGCGATCATCTTCTACTGGACACCGCCACACTTCTGGGCGCTCGCCTTGCTCAAACAGGGCGAGTATGGTCGAGTGGGGGTGCCCATGCTGCCAGTGGTGTCTGGTGAAGAGGAAACGCGGAAACAGGTGTTCCTCTACACCATACTCCTGACCGCAGTCACGCTCCTGCTGGTTCCGTTTGGGATGAGCTGGATCTATTTCGCCGGGGCCTGCATCCTGGGCGGATATTTCCTTTATCTCGCCTGGCGGCTCCTGCGCGATCCCAGCAAGGCACTGGCCCGCAAAACGTTCTTCTACTCGATCTGGTACCTGGCTGGCCTCTTCGCGGTCATGGTCACTGACCGGCTGGTGTTCGCCTAACGCCTGCTCCACGACTGGATCGTGTGGTGAGGAAGTCGCGCCGCTCTTCTTTCTTCATTCCGAACTTCCGAGGCATCGCTGTGCACAGCGATGCGACCGCACTCGGCGACCCAGTTTCCGCGTCATTCCCGCTCGTTCGGCTTCGCCGGAAGTGCTTCACGCGGGGATTCTTCGGCTTCAGAATGACGTTGTTTTGGTTGAACGGTGGGACAGGCATAAAAGCGCCCACGATGATTCTGTTCATCGTGGGCTTGCCTGTTTGTTTGGCGGTCAGGCTCAATCAGCCAGGGCGGCCTGGGCGAGGAGAGGCGATAGCGACTCGCGCTGGAGGGTGGCTGGTGGTTCGGCGATCCGGTCGCCCAGGCCGATTCCGTAGTAAACGAAACTTTCCCGCGCGACGCGCGCCGGATCGTAAATATTCCGGCCATCGAAAATTACATGCTCGGAAAGCTCGGTGCGGAGCAGGTCCCAGTCCGGGCTCTTAAACTGGCGCCATTCGGTGCAGATGACGAGTGCGTCTGCCCCTTTCAACGCATCGTCGCGGGTGTCGCAAAGGGTGAGGTCCGACCGCTCGCCATAGAGCTCCCGTGTTGTGTCCAGCGCCTCGGGATCGTAGGCCTGGACTCGTGCGCTGGCCGCCCATAACCCTTCCATGATGACGCGGCTCGGCGCATCACGGACGTCGTCTGTCTTGGGTTTGAAGGCAAGCCCCCAAACGGCGAACGTTTTGCCGGCAACATCGCCTTCGAAGTGGTCGAGGATCTTGTCGAGGAGCACCCGCTTCTGACGCTTGTTAACTTCTTCAACCGCGCCGAGTAGCTGCGCATCGTAGTCGTGGTTCATGGCCGTGTTTTGCAACGCCCGGATATCCTTGGGAAAGCACGAACCGCCATAGCCGATGCCGGCATATATGAAGTTGTAGCCGATGCGGGAATCTGAGCCGATCCCGATCCGCACGCTTTCGATGCTGGCGCCGGTGCGCTCTGCGATGTTGGCTATCTCATTCATGAACGAGATCTTGGTGGCGAGCATCGCGTTGGCGGCGTACTTCGTGAGCTCGGCCGACCGCGTATCCATGACGAAAATACGATTGTGGTTCCGGTTAAACGGGTGATAGAGCTGGCGCATCAACTCGATGCTGTCCGGGTTCTCGGCGCCGACGATGATCCGGTCGGGCCGCATGAAATCGTCGACTGCCGCCCCTTCCTTCAGAAACTCCGGGTTGCTGACGACGTCGAACGATGGGTTCACGCCGCGTCGATCCAGTTCTTCCTGAATCGACAGACGCACCATGTCGGCTGTCCCAACCGGTACTGTGGATTTGTCGACGATGAGTGCAGGTTTGGAAAGATGCGACCCGATCGTGCGGGCCACGGTTTCGACGTAGCGAAGATCGGACGATCCATCCTCGTTTGGTGGCGTACCCACGGCGATGAAGATGATCAACCCATGGTCGACCCCCTCCTGCGCATCGGTCGTGAAGGTCAGGCGGCCCGCCCTGGTGTTCTGCTCCACGATCTCGGCGAGACCTGGTTCGTAGATGGGAATCTCGCCACGTCTGAGTGCTTCTACCTTCTCCGTGTCGACGTCTACACAGCAGACGTGATTGCCGCTCTCGGCGAAGCAGGCGCCGGTCACCAACCCAACGTAGCCGGTGCCAAAAATCGTGATGCGCATGGCCAACTAACCTTCACTGAAACGAATGCCGACGATCGAAACGAGTGATCGTCGGCCGTCTGGCATAAGGTCATCCCACATCGTTGATAGAGGGAACCCCCATGGCAGGAAATACATCCTCACCATGGGGGTAGTGTACTTCGCGTTGCGTTATTGCTCGGCGTGTGTTGTCAGGCGCGGTTGACGACCGGGTTGGAGAGCACGCCAACGTCACCCACTTCGACTTCGATCGTGTCACCAGCCTTGAGGGCTCCAACCTTGTGCGGGGTGCCGGTCATGATGATGTCGCCGGGATTGAGCGTCATCACGTCGCTCAGGAACTCGATCAGGAATGGCACACTGAAGATGAGGCCATCCGTGTTATCGTCCTGTCGCAGTTCGCCATTGAGGCGTGACTGGACGGTGAGGTTGCCTGGCTTCAGGTCGGTTACGATCACGGGACCGAGCGGCAGGTAGGTGTCGTAGCCCTTGCCGCGGATCCACTGGATTCCGGCCATCTGCTGCACGCGGTCCGAGACATCGTTGCCGGCCGTGTAGCCGAGGACGTAGTTCAGCGCGTCGGCTTCGGAGACACGCTTCGCGGTCTTGCCAATAACGACGACCAGTTCGGCTTCGTAATGCGTTTCGTTCTCGGGGTAAGCGAGTTCGATCGCCACACCGGGGCCGATGATCGCCGACTGCGGCTTCATGAAGACCACGGGCTCGGTCGGGACTTCACGTGTGGCGTCGAGTTCCTTGACGTGCTTGAGATAGTTCATGCCGATCGCGATCACCTTGCCCGGTTCGATCGGCGCCAGCACCTGAACATTGTCATACGAACCGACTTCGGCACCCTTGGTCAGGCCCGAAAATACATCGCCTTCACCAGCGAACACGGTGTCGCCTTCGACGATACCGAAGACCGGGGCGTTGGTGGCAGTATCCAGATAACGAACGATTTTCATGCTGACCGGGACTCCTTCTGAAGGGCATTCGTTCATGCGAAGCGGCGCGGCGCCAACCAGGGCCC
>JALZMD010000307.1 GCA_030858375.1 Chloroflexota bacterium | reverse complement strand
GCGCCACTAACACGTCCCTCTCCGAGGCGGGCCAATTCACCCAGTTCCTCGACAACGTGGCAGTTTCCATCGTCATCGTCCTCAACGGCGCCAGCCCGCGGAGCGAGGCGTACGACGAAGGGCGGGTATCCGAGCGGCTCATGCTGGCCGCCGATCACGTCGGGTTGGGCAGCGGCACGGCCTGGTTCAGTACACCCGACGCCCAGCACACGGTGCGGCAACTCCTTGGCATTCCCGCCGACCGGCATGTGTGGTCAGCAGTCGGGTTTGGGTATGCCGATCCCTCGGCGCCCCAGCGGGCGACATCCGTCGGAGGGGGGCGCAAGCCGCTTGCGGAGATCGCCAGCTACGGACGGTACGGCGAGCGGAGCGAGGGCTAGGCCGCTTCGTCAACGATATGATGAAGTTCAGGCGGGGCATGTGGTCCCGCGTTTACTCACGAGACGGACGGGGGCCACGGCGATGTCCAGTAACGGGCACTCGCATCACCGCAGCGAGTATCTGAGAACCCTTCGTCAATCACGACGCTTTCTCGACAAACCAGTACCCCAGGACATCATCGACGACCTCCTCGTCGTGGCCCGTGCAACCGGCCAGGACGAGAACGCGGGCGCGTGGCAGTTCCTGGTGATCGATGACATCGTGACGAGGAACGCGTTGTCGCACGCCGGCTCCCTGACCGAGTTCCTGGCCAGTGTCTCCGTGGTGATCGTCCTCGTCGTCGAAGGTGATGCCGCACCCAGCAAGGCCAGCATTGAGGCCCGCATCGCCGACCGGATCATGCGGGCGGCGGGCGGACATGGCCTGGGGAGCGGTACTGGCTGGTTCGGGACGGATGAGGCGCAGGAAGCGGTCGGCGACATACTGGGCATCCGCTCCGGCCGTCAAGCCGTATGGGCGGTTGGTATCGGCTACATCGATGAATCCGGTTCGGACACGTCATCGCTGGAAAGCGTTCGCCAAACCCTGGACCGGCTCGCCAGCCGCGCCCGCCCGGTCGAACCGAAGGGTGATGAGCCGGATTCGATGGGCTGATCCGCAATCCGCGCGGATCGGCGTGGCCAAATGCGGCCCTTACCTGTCTGAGCCTTCGGACGTTGCCGTGGTAATCAGTTTAGAAATAAACTCAATTCGCCAAAAACTCTTGACTCGATCCACTTACTTGTTTATAGTTACTTCCTAGTGATTAGTTCGCGGCGATCGCCGGAGATCGGTGAACCGCCATCTCGAAGCACCGTAACTGGTGTTTCGGGGCATGTTGGAGGAGCACACCCATGACCCAGACCGCAACCACCACCACCGTTTGGACGATCGATCCTTCGCACTCCGCCGTCGAATTCTCCGTCAAGCACATGATGTTCGCCACCGCCAAGGGCCGGTTCTCGGATGTCAAGGGCACGATCACGCTCGACAACGAGCAACTGGCGAACTCCAGCGTCGAGGTCGAAATTGCGGCGGCCAGTATCGATACCCGCGACGCCAAGCGCGACGAGCATTTGCGATCAGCCGATTTCTTCGATGTCGAGACATTCCCGGCCCTCACCTTCAAGAGCACGAAGGTCGAACCGGCCGGCGGTTCCGATCTCAAGGTCACCGGTGACCTCACCATCCACGGCGTGACGAAGCAGGTCGTGCTGGATACCGAATTCAACGGCCAGGGCACGAATCCCTGGGGCCAGGGCGTGATCAGCTACACGGCGCACACGAAGATCAACCGCAAGGACTTTGGACTGAACTGGAACGCCGCCCTGGAGTCCGGTGGCGTGCTCGTCAGCGAAGATGTGAAGATCGCCATCGAGATCGAAGCCAATTCCTGACCCGCGTTCTCCTGGATACATCCAGACCAACATCCCGGGGCGTATTAATCAGTACGGGAATCGATTCCCCTGTCGATTCTCGACTCTCTTCCCAAAACGCGGTGAAGCAACGAACTTGCTTCCCACTCCCAATCCCGAGCAAGCCCGACCATTCCGGTCGGGCTTGTCTTTTAATTCCGGAAATGAGTTCCTGGTTCCTGGCATCCCCTGGCCGTGGCCCCAGGCGAGATTCGCTTGATCGCGCACCTCTTTACTTCCCTTGCCGATCGGTTAAGGTGATTGCCTGAGTATTCGGTTCGGTCCCTCACAGGAGCGGTCCATGGCGTTGGCAACAGGCGTGCTGTCCGGAGTCGTCCCCATTCTCGTGACGCCCTTCGATGACGATGGGGCGATCGACGAGGCCAGCCTGCGCAATGAAGTCGATTTCGCGATCGATGCCGGGGTCCACGGTCTCGGGATTGCCCTTGGCAGCGAAATCTTCAAACTGACCGAAGCCGAACGTGATCGCGTCGCCACCATCGTGGTCGACCAGACGCGCGACCGCGTGCCCGTGGTGGTCAATACGGGCGCTGCCGGGGCCACGGGCCTGGCGGTGTTCTATAGCCAACGCGCCCAAAACCTTGGCGCGAGCGGCGTCATGTGCACGCCACCAGGACCCGGATTTTCGGCCGGCGAGGTCGTGAGCTATTTCCGGGCCATCTCCGATGCGGTGGATATCCCGATCGTGATCCAGGACACCAACGCAACGCCCGTACCCGCGTCGCTCATCCTCGCCATCGCCGAATCGTGCGCCAACGCCACCTATGCCAAGGTGGAAAGCGCCCCGCCCGCGGTCCAGGTTCACAAGGCGGTGCAGGCGGTTGGAGATCGAGTCCGCATCTTCGGCGGCGCGGGCGGCGGGCAATTCCTGCCGGAGTTGCGCCGCGGTTCGATCGGGACCATGCCGTTCCCATCCAGCGCCCGGGCGTTCGTCGAGGTTTGGGATCGCTGGCAGCGGGGCGATCTGACCGGCGCGCGGTCTGTCTTCGATCAACGCATCCTCCCCCTCCTGAACATCGGTATCGGTACGCTGGGCGCGGCGCACATCGTGCACAAACTCGCCCTGCAGCGGCAGGGCGTGATCAGGAACGCACATGTCCGGTCCCCGGTCGAAGACCTGGACCCCGTGACCCGCGAGGAACTGGATGAAGCGTTCGCCCGCCTGGGATGGAGCGCCTGACCTTCTCCGCTGCCTGGAGAATTCACTGTATGAAGATCACCGACATCACCATCACACCGTTCCGGACCCAGGTTGACCGCTATCGCAACGGCGAGCCGCTGCCCGGTACGGAAATCATCCAGACCCTGACGACGATCGAGACCGATGAAGGCGTCACCGGCCGCTACCTTGGCGGGCAGGGGCATGGCGACCAGGATGGGTTGGGAGTCGAAAGCCGCGAGTTCATCCTCACCCGGATCAAGCACCTGCTCGTGGGCCAGGATCCGTTCGACCGCGAACGGTTCTGGCACTGGATGTGGGTGTCGAAAACGCCGGAACACGTTATGGGCGTGATCGATATGGCGCTTTGGGACCTGGCGGGCAACGCCGCTGGCCTGCCGGTCTACAAGCTGCTTGGCGGGTATCGTGACAAGGTTCGGGCCTACGCCAGCACTTATCCCAACATGGGGTCGATCCAGAACTACGTCGATCACGCGATCGCCTGCCGCGACCGGGGCTACCGGGCGTACAAGATTCATCCGTACTATTTCTGGAACCCCCAAACGGGGGAGCCGGCGCCTGGCCGCCCCTCGCACATCGCGTCCGACATCGAGCTCCTGCACGCGGTGGCCGATGCCGTTGGCGAAGACATGGTCTTGATGTACGACCCGTGGGGCACCTACCACACGATCGAGGATGCCTTGCGGGTCGGGCGTGAGCTGGAAAAGCGCAACTACCACTGGTACGAACACCCGATGCCAGAGGAGCGCGTCGATGCCTACCAGCGGCTCAGCGCCGAGCTGACTATCCCGATCTGTTCGCCCGAGATCCTGGCCGGTCACGTTTTTACCCGGGCCGACTGGATCCGGCGCGGAGCCTCGGACATCAGCCGGATCGATGTCCTGCGCGGCGGTATCACCGCCGTCAGGAAAACGGTCCACGTTTGCGAGGCGTACGGCGTACGGTGCGAGATTCACATGAGTGGCATCGGCAACCTGCACGTGCTGGGATCCGCCGCGGACGACACGTGTGAGTACTACGAGCGCGGGCTCCTCGCCCCTGGCGTTGACTACGATGTCACGCCCCCGTATCTTGAGGCACCGCTCGATTCCATGGATGACGAAGGGTATGTCCATTTGCCAGGCACGCCGGGACTCGGTTACCGCCTGGTGGAGGCGTATATTGCCGAGAACGCCATCGATTGACGCCATCGTCACCTCACAGGCACGCCTCCCACCGGTGCGAGGAGCCGCAGAGCGATATCCAGCGTGTGATGAAACCGATGGCTCCAGTCAGCCGTTCATCAAGCATGGAAGCTGGTCGATGCGACCAGTCGCTCCGCTTGCGCGTGTCACGCGTGATAGCATGTACGTTCACCATGGCGCACTGATCGATTCTTCCGGGTATCGAAATGTCCAGTGCCGCCAGTTCGATTCCTCAAGGATGCTCCTCCGTGTCCCGATATGGCAATGCCTACGGCTCCCCATATGCCCAAGCGCACGCCGCCCGCCCCCGCTGGCCGTGGGTGTTTGCCGTGGTCCTGTTCGTGGCGATTCTCGCCACGAGTGGGCTGCTGGTGGCTGATCGCCTCGACCGTGACCAGTCAACACTCGGGCAAATCGCCCAGCGCGTAACTCCGGATGGCAGCCAGAATCTCGTGGCGGCAACCGAGGTGCCGCCGACGGCGGAGCCGACCGCTGAACCTACCGTCGCCCCCACCCCCACCGAGGTCGATACCCAGGCGCCCATTCGCACCGCCGAGAACTGGCTGGCGCTGTGGTCGACCGGCGACTACAACGCGATGTACGATCTTTCGACCAAAGAAGTCCAGGCCTCGACGAGCCGGGGCGCATTTGCCAGCCGGTACACCCAGATTGCCGAAGAGGCGGGGTTGACGTCCATATCCGGCGCCATCGTCGGCAAGCCTTCCCTCAATGGCCAGGTCACGGTCGATCTTACCCTCCAGTCCAATCTGGTCGGTGCCATTACCGAACGCAACGTCATCCCGCTGGTCAAGGAGGATGACACCTGGCGCGTCGCCTGGACTCCGTCCATGATCTTCCGTCAGCTCGGATCGAGTGAATGCATCGACTTCCAGGGTGAGATCCCGCAGCGCGGCAAGATCATGGACCGCAATGGCGAAGTCCTGGCCGAGGATGCCCCGGTCGCCCGGATCGGGGTCATTCCCGCTGATGTCACGGACCGCGAAGCCATGCTTGCGGCGCTCAGCCCGATCGTCGACATGCCTGCGGCCGATATCGAAGCGATCATCAATCGAGATGGATGGGACCCGGCCTGGCTGGTGCCAGTGACGGATATTCTCGGTGAGCCGAAGGCCGATCTTATCAATCGCATCCAGCAAATACCCGGGGTCGTCGTGCAGCCCTCCGTAGCTCGATACTATCCGGAGGGTGCCCTCACCGCGCACATCACCGGGTGGGTCAGCCCAGCCACGGAAGAAGACGTGCTCGGTGACGAGACGGGCGCAGTCCACTCCAACGAGATGGTTGGGCGTGCCGGGATCGAATTTGGCGCCAACGAGTTGCTCGCCGGCAAACCGGGCGGCGCGCTGAACGTAATCGATTGCCAAACCCGTGCCGTGAGCGAGGCGATCGCCACGAGCGAGGGAACGTTGCCTCAGAATCTCTACCTCACTATCGATCTCGAAATGCAGCGCCAGGTCGATGCGTCGCTGACCGCCCAGGAATCCCGGGACAAACAGGATGGCTTGCGCAGCGCCGCTGTCTACCTCGATCCGCGTACCGGGGCCATGCTGGCGATGGTGAGCCACCCGACGTTCGATCCCAACGACGCGGTGCAGAATACCTACACCGAGGAAGAGCGGCAGATGCTCAACGACGAGTTGTTGCGGCCACAGGCTAACCGCGCCACCCGCGAGCAATACCCCACCGGCTCGATCTTCAAGGCGATCACGACCGCGGCCGCCATGCAGTACCTCGACTACACCGGCGAAACCCCGATCGATTGCCCGGCGCGGTTCACAATTGGGGAGCAATCGTGGGACGACTGGGTGGTCGAGAACGGGCTTGTGGCGCAGGGGCCGCTCACCCTCCACTCCGGACTCGTGCGATCCTGCAATACCGTTTTCTATCAACTCGGAGCCGCCCTGGATGACGAAGATTCCAATGCGCTACCGGAAATGTCGCGGGCCTTCGGGCTCGGCTCACTGACCAATATCCCGTACTTCCCGGAGATAACGGGCACCATTCCCGATCCGCAGTGGAAGCTGGAAGTGGTGGGCGATGGCTGGGCCACGGGCGATGCCGTGAACTTCGCGATCGGCCAGGGCTACATGACCGCCACACCGCTGCAAATGGCGAATGCCTACGCCGCGATCGCCAACGGCGGAACCCTGCTTCAGCCCTACATTGTCGATCGCGTTCAGGATTCGAGCGGCGGAGCTGTCACCCAGGTTGGGAAGCGCACGGTGATTGGCGAGTTGCCGTTGACCGATGCCCAGATCGGCGACCTGCAGGATGCGCTGGCTGAACAGCCGCGGAATGAACAAGGTGTGGGATCGGACAAGGTCTTTGGCGATCTTGACTGGCCGATCTCGGGCAAGACGGGCACCGCCCAGAATGCACTCGACGGGAGTGACAAGCCGCACTCATGGTTCGCCTCATACGGCGGGGAAGATGGCGAGGCGACGATCGCTTCCATCGTCATGGTCGAGAACATTGGCGAAGGCGTCAGCTACGCTGCCCCCGCCACCAGGATGGTCTACGACTGGTATATCCCCAGCGACCTGGCGACCGACACGCCTGCTGAAGCGACGCTCCCCACTGCTGGAGAAACACCGGCCTCGCCGGCCGCCGACTAGGACATTCACGTCGATGGACAGGCGTGCGTGAGCCCACATCGACGGGCATGAGGTGGAAAATCCGTCAGGTCTTCCCACTTTCCCGCCAATGGCTGGTATTCATGACGTGCGTGCGTCATCACTTTCGGGTCGTGATCGAAGATCAGCCTGGATCCGAATTTGCGCTCGAGTCACTCGTGGACGGCACATCGATAACCCGAAGTCTGCACGAGCGAAGAATGGGCGGCTGGCTGTGCTGTACTGACGTACACCGGCTCGGCATTATCGCCGGGCCGGTGATGATCCGGAGCGGCCAATTCACCAGGAATACCGCGCTTCGAGATCCCGGTCCACGCCCATGCAGCGCCCCTGTTTCGCCAGCAGCCGGAACACCGGTGCGAAGACCGCAACGATTTCAGGCATCCGTATCTCACTCCACTCCAGCAGCACTGCCAGGTGTAGAAGGTTTCGAGGGATCCCGTTGGCACGAACCAGGCAATCGCGGGCCAGGCCATACCCGGCGATCAGGGCCCTTTCGAACCCCTCGCTGCCCGGACGCAGCTCCACGAGAAAGGTCGTTTGCGCACTGGTGGAGTTGCGGAAGTTATGCAGGGTGTTGCGTGGGGCGATCGCCTTGTCTCCCGGACGTAGCGTGCATACCGAGCCGCCGACCATCACGTCCAGTGAGCCGTGAAGGACCTCGAAATGTTCATCGCACGAGGTGTGATAGTGGGGAATGGTGCCGCCGCCCGGGGCAACGTCGATTTCGATCAGCGTCCGCACGCCGCCTGACTCCGCACTCGTCTCGATGACGCTGTCTTTTTGCAGGGGATTGACGACCCTCCGCCGTTCGCGCTGGCACGACTCGAAGCTTCCGGTGAGGCCGAAGCCACAGAGTGGCAACATGCCCTCGTCTACATAGACCTGGCTCATCAGGCAGATGCAGGATTGCGCACGGCGCCGGCCGGGTCATGGCTGGACCGGCTCGAGCTGGAACTTGACAACCTTCAGTCAACCGTGACCTGGGGGCTGGCGCATGGCCAGGAAGCACTCGTGGTCCGGCTGGCCTACGCGCTCTGGCAGTTTTTCTGGATACGTGGAGAGTACCGCGAGGTATTTCAGTGGATGGAAGCAGTACTGGGTGTTGCCGAGATCACGGCCGCCACCCGAGCCCGGGCCCGCTTCGTTGCCGAACTCATGCGCTTCCGGATGGGCGTTGATGTGGGGTTGCTGGCGGCGGCTGACGAAATCGTCGATCAGTTCGAGAAGGAACATGACCTCGAAAGCACGGCGGATGTCCTGATGATGGCGGGGCTCGCCTCGCTTCGGGCGGGCGAAGTGGAGCGGGCCCAGCAGCGGCTGGAGTGTAGCCGAGGCCAGTTCGAGACGCTCGGCGACCAGCATCGGAGTGCGGTGACGCTCGTCTTTCTCGGCGGGATTCCGCTGAACCAGGGCGAGTATGCGCGGGCGGAGGGGTATTTCCAGCGGGGGCTGACCTGGCCCGCGCCAATGGCGAGCCAGGCATGATCTATCCTCCGCTCTATCACCTGGCTCTAGCCGCCCAGGGGCAGGGCGAAGACGAGCGGGCATATCGCTCCTATGGTGAAGTGCTGGCGATCGCGGATGGCCTCGGAGACCGGGTGATCGTCGGTCTGTGCCTGGTGGGATTTGCGGAGTGTGCGGTGGCGCTGGGCCAACCGGTGCGAGCGGGGCGGCTCTATGGCGCATTTAGCGTCGTGCTCGCCAGTGTCGGCATGACCTTCCATCCATTCAACATCCGACCCGAGTTCCACGAGCGCTACCTGAACCTGATGCGGAGCCAACTCGGGCACATTGGTCGCCACGTCACCCAGCAGATTGGCCCGAAGGACGTTCAAGCGGTGATCGAGCTCGGCTTCGATTTCGCTCCAGGTGGCACTAGGGTGCCTCCAGCGCCACGGCGCCCGTTGCGCAGTCCCAGGACGCAGCGCATCCGGTGGGTGATGGTCTGGTCGAGCCGGGTGTCACGCACCGGCTTGGGGACCGATGGATGGAGTTGAAAAAGGGGTCCCCGGCAACCGGGCCGGAGGCAGACGTCCGGGGCACGGATGGGGCTGGTGGGATCGACCGTGGGCAGGATGAGCTTGAGGCGCATGGCGGACCTCCGGCGGAGCGCGGACGACCGACCCCCTCCATCCTGCGCCCGTTTCACCAGTCCATGAACAGACCCTAATACTACAGTTCCCTTTCAGCGAGGTGTTTCAAGCGGCGACGCTGATGGGCCTCCTGAGCAGCGCGTTGGTGGGCGCGGCGCCAGCGGGACCAGCCGATGACGTGGGCGGCGTTCCAGGCGACCGGCCAGGCGAGCCGGACGAGCAGGCGCCGCCGTTCGGGGATGGTGATGCGGAGGTGATCGAGGCAGGCGACGCCCCCTTTTTTGCCACGGTGGCC
>JALZMD010000256.1 GCA_030858375.1 Chloroflexota bacterium | reverse complement strand
GCGCAACCCTGGCGTTGAGCGCACACGGTCAATGGGCAAGTGTCCAGGTGAACGCGTCGTTGCGCAGCGCTTCGTCAGAGCCATCGCCAGGCGCCCGGTTGGTCAGGAGCACCACGGTCACCTCTTCATCCGGAAGCCACATCATGGTCGAGTTGAAACCGGCGGAACCACCGTCCATGCCGACCAGCTTTCCGTTCGGTGTTACCTCCTGGTAGAGGCCGCCCCCGAACATCAGGTTCGGGTTCCCCGAGGGGACGAACGTGAACATTTCCTCGAACGATTCCGGAGACAGCAATTCACCCGTGAACATGGCGCGGGCAAACCGCAGCAGGTCTGCTGTCGTCGAGACAATGCCACCAGCTGCCCAGACCCAGGACAAGTTGATCGTGCTGACATTGACGAGCTGGTTATCCAGAAGTTGGTACCCATCGACCACACCCTCCGGGATGGCTCCGCCTGTAGCGAGGGCCGTGTCGTTCAGGCCCAGCGGCGTCAGGATCCTGGCCTGGAGTTCACAGCCGAAATCGCTCCCCGTTGCCTTCTCGATGATCATGCCGAGCAGTAGGTAGTTGGTGTTGGAATAGTGACACGCCTCGCCAGGCGCAAAGTAGGGGGCATGATTCGCCTCATCCGCGTAGGCGAGCAATTCCGGAAGGGTCCACACCTTCGTCCAGTCGGCTGTTGGTCCGAGGAATGCGTCCTCCCAGAATGGACTGTCGTCGTCGTCCGCGAAGTCATAGATCCCGCTCGTGTGATTCAGGACCTGCCGAATGGTTGCCTGCTCCAGGTTCGGAATGCGCGCCACGTCCGGTTGGTCGAGCCACATCGCCACCGTGTCATCGAGCGTGAGCATACCTTCGTCCACCAACTGAAGGACGATCGTCGCGGTGAATGTCTTGGTAATGCTGTAGATGCGGAACCGGTCGGTTGCCTTCAGTGGTGTTTCCTGTTCGATGCTGGCTACACCAGCCGCCCCGGAAAAGACAAGATCACCTTTTTGTTCGACGGCGAGGGCGATACCGGGCATCCCCTGTTTGAGTCCCGTGGAGAGTACCTGGTCCAGCGTGGCTGCTGGAGGCGTCGCCTCAGCCTGGGCGGCTGCTGCCTGATGCATGAATGGTCCGAGCGAGGTGGCGGCGATCCCTCCGGCGGCGGCCATGAGGAGTGCGCGGCGATCCAGTGGACACGTGTTGCAGCCAGGGGAAATGTTCTCGGGTCTCATCATTGGTGATCATCCTCATCTCTTGAGCGCAATCGCTGGTTGCCATTCGGTGACAGCGGTCCAGCTTCTGCAGACGCGACACGCGACCGGAACAGTCTTCCGGGCCTGTGCCTCAATCCTACGCGGGCGCCGGCTGGCAGGAACCGGGCAGATTGCGTGGCAGCATTACCTGTTTCCTGAAATAAGTGAGCGCGAACGGGCATGATCCGGACCCCGATCGACGGTGTCTCGACCGATTGGCGCAAAATTCCGCATCGGGCAAGGCGAGGGAGTTGGCCACGTGATGGCAGGGGGCCGCACATCTTGGCGGAACAGGTAATCCAGACACGTAATCCATCCGGTGTCGCCCTGGTCGTCAATCCTCATTCTTATGAAGTGACCACGCGGTTGTTTTGTTTTCATCCACTTGATCGTGGAGAGAGGTTTGACCCATCATGCGACGTAGAATTCTGGCTCTTGTAGAATTCTGGCTCTTTTCGTTTTCGTGGCCTTGTCATTCACGGCGGTCCCTGCCGGTGCCCAGGGTGATCTGACGTGCCCCAACTTCAGCAGCGACCAGGTAGCCGCCCAGGCGTACTTTGAGGCCGGGGGCGGAAGTGCCACCAACAACTACCAGGGTATGGATGCAGACGGTAATGGCATTGCCTGCGACGAGCCTGGGGCGTTCGAGGGCGGGGGCCCCAGCGCTGGACCCAGCGGCCCCAGCGCTGGACCCAGCGGCCCGAGTGCCCATCCGACGGAATGCACCGAGTTTGACACCCAGGCCGCCGCCCAAACGTTCCTCGATGGGGCTACGAGTGCGGGCTACAACGATGTGGAGCAGCTGGACACTAACGGTAACGGTATCGCCTGCGACGAGTCAGGAGCGGGAGGCTGGCCTCAAGCCGAGGGCAGTACCGCAAGCGTCGATACCACGAGCGAGACCGTGACGACAGCGTTGCCGTCGACCGGGAGCGGCCCGCTGGAGTCAGCCAGTTCCATTATGGGACCTATGGCGAGTGTGGCCTTGCTGCTTCTTGGGGCGGTGGTGATGATCATGCGGCGGACGACGATGGAACGGATGTAATCCTGTGCTGAGGGGTGACAAGCGCCACCCCTCAGTCCCCTGCACCCTGCCAATGAGACAGCGCGCTGATGGCGCGCCAGCACCGGAAGGTGAATCTCCGCGCAGCCACATCATCCTGTTGCGGACGCGGTATCAGCTTTACGATCAGCCACTGATTCCCGATACCCATTCCTGATCTTGAATTCGACACTCCTCTTCACCATGCGCGGCGTCAATGCGGTGACAGCCACCGTGCATGGATCGGCACCTGATGTCTCCGGCTTTTTGGGAATCGTGGTGCCACCAATGACAGCCCAACGGGCGCATCGACGCCCCCTGCACGAAAGGCATCACCATGTTTCGACGCAGCCACAGCCCAATCCTGACGAAGAACCACAACGGTTACGACCCAGGAGACGGCATTATTGTCCGTGCCGAAGGCGTTACCAGAACCTACAACACAGGTACCGATACGGTCGCTGCCCTCCGAGGGGTTGATTTCGCGGTGGCCCGGGGCGAAATGGTGGCCGTGATGGGGCCATCGGGATGCGGCAAGACCACCCTGCTCAACTGCCTCTCCGGATTGGACAGCGTCGATGCTGGTCGGGTCTTGATCGAAGGCACTGACCTCGCGAAGCTCAAGGATCGCCAACGCACCGACTACCGTGCCCGCCGCATGGGGTTCATTTTCCAGGTGTACAACCTGCTTCCAGTGCTTAGCGCCATCGAGAACATTGAGCTTCCATTGCTGGTTTCCGGCGTCCGGCCAGGTGAAGCACGAACCACCGCGCTGGCCGCACTCGAAACGGTTGGCCTGAAGGAAAGGGCGAATCATCGTCCGGCGGAATTGTCTGGCGGACAGCGGCAGCGTGTGACCATCGCGCGGGCCCTGGTCAATTGTCCGGCCATTGTCTGGGCTGACGAACCAACTGGCGCCCTTGATTCCAGCACGGCAGCCGAAATCATGGGACTGATGCGGACCCTGAATGCAACCGCCGGCCTCACGCTGGTCATCGTCACCCACGACCCCGGCGTCGGCGCCCAATGCGACCGCATCGTGCGCATGCACGATGGGCAGGTTGTGAGCGAGAACGTGAAGCGGCGGGTCGAGAATCGGCCAGTTCTGGCCGCGTTCTAAACGAGACGCGCGACCTCGAATCACATGCCTCTCTCGTCATCCCTATACGAAACCCGGAGGACGCACGATATGGACGATATCTTTGGTATCTCGATGAACGCCATCATGCTGACCTTGCTCAGCCTGCTTGGTTTCTGCATCCTGAGCGTGGTGTGGGTGGCCTTCCGCAGGCCCGTCATCTTCAAGCTCGGTGTGCGCAATATCCCCCGTCGACGAGCCCAATCAGGCGTGGTCGTGCTTGGATTGATGCTTTCGACGCTCATTTTCGCCGCTGCCCTTGGCACCGGTGACACGATCGATCATTCCGTGACCGGCGATGTCTACGACAATCTTGGCGCGATCGACGAACTGGTCGTCTCCAGCCGGGACAGTGTCGCGAACGTCGACCTCATCTCGGAAGGAGCGTTTCCGTATTCGGACTTCGAGATGCTTGCCACGGCGCTTGGGGACGATTCGCAGGTCGACGCGCTGATGCCGATGCTTGACGCACGGGCATCGGTTGTCAACCAGACCCGCCAGCTTGCGGAACCGGGTATCGTGTTGAGCGGAATCGACCCTGGTTATCTCGCCGCCTTCGGCGGGCTGACGGCCACGGATGGAGTACCGGTCGATCTCGGCGCCCTCGGCTCGGACGACGTGGTCGTGTCGGCAGGGTTGGCCACCGACCTCGACGCAGCCGTCGGCGATCAACTGGTGATCTTCTACAACAACACCCCGACGAATTGGACGGTGGCAGCCATCGCTGAAGACTCTTACCTCAGCGGTACACGGCGAGGTGATGCAAGCGGACTGGAGACGGGTGGGCTGGCAGTGACGCTCGCCGGACTCCAGGACGTGACTGGCCAACCCGGGTTGATTTCCGCGATTGCCATATCGAACACCGGTGACGCGCGGGGCGGTGTTGCCAGGACCGATGCGGTGGCGGCCAGCATCAGTGAAACCGTTCCTGGCAAAGACCTGGGTATCGATCCCGTCAAGCAGGATCAGGTCGAGAGGGCCGAGCAGGTTTCAACGCGCTTCACCGGCATCTTCCTGGTTCTTGGACTTTTTTCAATTGCTGCCGGTGTGCTGCTCATCGTCCTCATTTTCACGATGCTCGCCGCTGAGCGTCGGTCTGAAATGGGGATGGAGCGTGCGATCGGTACCCACCAGCGACAGTTGTTGCAACAGTTCGTTTCCGAGGGAAGTGGTTACGCGATACTCGCGGGGCTCATCGGTTCGGCACTCGGCGTCGCGGCGGCCTTCGGCATCGCCGAGGGGATGAAACTGGTCTTCGGCGATTATGTCCCAATCGAGGCAAAGGTGACGCTTCGAAGCCTGATTGTGGCGTATTGTGCCGGAGTGGTGATCACCTTCGTCACCGTTGTGGTGTCATCCTGGAAGATCAGCCGCATCTCAATCGTGGCTGCCGTCCGAGATATTCCCGATGTGCCGGTTCACCACCGGAGCTGGAAAGCACTCGTGTGGGGAACACTCCTCATCCTTGCCGGAGGGTTCCTGACACTACAGGGGCTGAGTGGCGACACGGCGTTGCCATTCATGTCAGGAATGAGCCTGGTCCCGTTCGGGATCGCGCTGGTGCTGGGATACCTTGGGGTACCTGGTCGCCCGTTGTACACCGTGATCTGTGTTGCATTGCTCGTATTCTGGCTCCTGCCGGCGGATGCCTTCTCCACCATCTTCGGCGAGTTCGACGGCGGTATCGCGATGTTCTTCGTCGCGGGAATCGTGCTCGTCGCCGCCGTCACGTTGCTCATTGTCAATAATCTCAACCTGCTGCTGAATGAACTGGGCCGTCTCGGCGGTCTGTTCCGGTCAACCCTGCCAGCGATGCGAACGGCGATCGCCTATCCGTCCGCGGCAAAGGGCAGAACCGGGATGACGATTGCGATGTTCAGCCTGATCGTCTTTTCCCTGGTCATGATGGCCACGATGAGCACCAATTACGCGGCGGGTGTCTCAGGCGACGAGGCAAATGCCGGCTGGCATGTGCGGGCCGACTCGGTGAGCGCGGAACCAATCGGCGATTTCATCGGCACCCTCAATGAGAATGGGGTCGACATCAGTGATTTCAAGGCCGTGGGAGTGGTCCACAGCCCGACAAGCTCCGTCGCTGAAATGCGGCTCTCTGGCAATGACGATCCTGCGTGGACAACCTACCCGGTCTTCGGCATGGAGACCAGTTTCCTCGACGGCAGTACGTTGCGGTTTCGTCAGCGGGCCGTGGGCTATGACACGGACGAGGCAATTCTGGAAGCGTTGCGAACCCAGCCAAATGTAGCGATCGTGGATGTGTTTGCCGTGCCCCAGGATGGAGATCTGGGGGGAGATGACGCAGTCTTCAGCCTTTCCCATCTTTCAGTTGACGACACAACGTTCGAGCCAGTAGTGGTGGATATGCTGGATCCAGCCAGTGGGGCGTCCCACCCGGTCACGGTGATCGGGGTGCTCGATGAATCGATCAGCAGCCTGTACGGACTCTTCGCATCACAATCAACGATCGATTCCATCTACCACACTACGGCCACCACCTCCTGGTTCGTCTCGCTGACCGACCCGGACGGGGCGGCTGGTGTCGCCAGGGACATTGAAGCGGCGACCTTGCGCTACGGTGTTTCTGGCCACTCGATTCAGGACGAATTGGCGGCGGCACAGGCGGAGGAGAACGGATTCCTCTACATCATTGAAGGCTTCATGGGGCTCGGACTCCTGGTCGGAATTGCGGCAGTTGGCGTGATTGCGTTCCGTTCCGTGGTGGAACGCCGCCAACAAATCGGAGTTATGCGTGCGCTTGGATTCCAGCGACGGATGGTCACCCTGTCTTTCCTGGTCGAGACCTTGTTCGTCGTCGGGGTAGGTGGCCTTGCGGGAACCGTGTTGGGGGTTCTCCTGGCACGTAATCTCCTGACGGGCGAGGACGGCGGAGTGTCAGATTCGGTATTCCTCATTCCCTGGACGATTCTTCTGGTGATCGGCGTCCTCACCAATGTAGCGGCCCTGCTGATGACCTGGATCCCCGCGATCCAGGCGGGGCGGATAGCGCCGGCCGAAGCCCTTCGGTACGAGTAACTCTCACGACACTGTCAATGGGCCCTCCCGATATCCGGGAGGGCCTGTGCGCCCCTGCCTTAGGTTCGCAGTACGTGTCGAGCCTCGGGCTAAACAGGGCAGGCGGCAGGAGTGATTACAGGACCGGACCAGCGACACAAACCGGGCAGCATCATTTCGTTCGCCGGGTCGACGCTCTCCGGGTGATCCGATCACGAATCAACCGCCCGGTGTTGACGGGTTTCCACACCCTTCCTATGATGGCCGCTCTACCGTAGACAACGGGGATCCTCCGCTCGGGATCGCCGCCAGACAAGGGAGCACCGCCGTGGTGAAGCGAGTTGGGGCAGATCACTGGGACCTTGGTCGACTGGAAGAGG
>JALZMD010000251.1 GCA_030858375.1 Chloroflexota bacterium | reverse complement strand
CGCCCTGGACGATATTCCAGAAACTCCCGAGCCCTACGCCATCATCAAGGCCATTGCCGACGTCACCGAGCGTGAGGCAATCGTCACCACCGACGTCGGCCAGCACCAGATGTGGTCGGCCCAGTATTTGGGCGTCAAGCACGGCAAGCGCTGGATCACCTCCGGCGGGCTGGGCACAATGGGATTCGGCCTGCCCTCTGCCATCGGCGCCAAGATGGGACGGCCTGATCTCGAAGTCTGGGCAATCATCGGCGACGGCGGGTTCCAGATGTCGTCGAGCGAAATGGCGACGGCCGTGCAGGAGAAACTGGACATCAACATCGCCGTCATCAATAACGGCCACCTGGGCATGGTCCGGCAGTGGCAGGATCTTTTCCAGAACCGGAACTACTCGGAAGTCGCGATCAGTTCCCCGGATTTCGTGAAGCTCGCGGAGGCCTATGGCGCCACGGGCATTCGCGTGACGAAGAGCGAAGAGATCGTGCCGGCGATCGAGCGGGCCCGATCGATCAAGGGACCGGTGCTCGTCGAGTTCGTGATCGATGCCGAAGCCAATGTCTATCCAATCGTGCCCCCGGGCGCCAGTAATTCGGAAATGATGCATCACCCACAGTGGGTGCCCGCCGAGGAGGATTTGTAGCCATGCAACGCTCACATACGCTCGTCGTGCTGGTGGAGGATCAGCCCGGTGTCCTGAACCGGGTCGTTTCCCTCATGCGTCGACGCCATTTCAATATCGACTCGATCACGGTCGGCCATTCCGAGCAGCCGGGTCTGTCCCGGATGACCCTGATCGTGACCGGTGAAGACAACGAGGTCGAGCAGGCCGGCAAGCAACTTTACAAGCTGCTCGAAGTCGTCAAGGTTACCGACATCCCGGCGGAAGAGGCCATTACCCGCGAGCTCGTCATCGTCAAGGTCGCCGCCAAGGGACCACAGCGCTCCGAGGTGATCCAGATCGCCGAAATCTACAGCGCTCGCATCCTCGATGCGACACCGAATACCCTGATGATCCAGGCAACCGGCAGCGAAGACCACATCGATTCGTTTTTGGCCATGATGAAGGTCTTTGGAATCCGCGAGATGGCCAGGAGCGGCAAGATAGCGATGTCCCGCGGATCCATGCCTGCGAAGCAGGGCAGGATTGACCGTATCGGCGATGGCTCGTACGCTGTAGCCGACTGACGGACAGGCAGGCGGGGGCTTCGAATGCCCCCGCTTCGTGTGTACCGATCGGTTCGAGCGTGAATCAAGATTGACGAAGCCGGTGACGAGTGTCGTCGCTGGAATGTGTGACGGTAGCGGGTGCTGCCCCAGGAGGATATGGTTCGATGCCGGCTGTGATCTATTATGAGAACGACGCCACCCTTGGTCCGCTTCAGGACAAGACCATCGCGATCATCGGGTATGGCGCCCAGGGTCACGCGCACGCGTTGAACCTACGGGATTCCGGCCTGAGCGTCATCGTCGGCCTCCACGAGGGAAGCCAGAGCCGTGCCAAGGCGGAGGCTGAAGGTCTCCGCGTCGAGTCCGTCGCCGATGCCGCCCAGGCCGCCGACGTGATCATGGTGCTAGTGCCCGATCACAAGCAGAAGGCCGTCTACGAAGAATCGATCAAGCCCTACCTCACGGATGGCAAGACCCTGATGTTTGCCCACGGTTTCTGCATCCACTTCGGCCAGATCGAGCCACCCGCGAATGTCAACGTCTCCATGATCGCGCCCAAGGCGCCCGGTCAGCGCGTCCGCGAGCTGTTCCAGGAAGGCGTCGGTGTGCCCGCCCTCATCGCGATCCACCAGGATCCAAGCGGCAATGCAAAGGAGGTGGGGCTCGCGTATGCGAGGGGAATCGGTTCCCTCAGCGCGGGCGTTCTCGCCACCACGTTCAAGGAAGAAACAGAAACCGACCTCTTCGGTGAACAGGCCGTCCTCTGCGGTGGTGTCGCCGCTCTCATCACGGCCGGGTACGAGACGTTGGTCGAGGCCGGCTACGAGCCGGAGAGCGCCTATTTCGAGTGTCTGCACGAGATGAAGCTCATCGTCGACCTGATCTACGAAGGCGGCCTGACCCACATGCGCGAGGTCGTCTCCGACACCGCTGAGTGGGGCGATTACTACGCTGGCCAGCAGGTCATCAATGCCGACACCAAGGTCGTCATGAAGCAGATTCTCGGCCGTATCCAGGATGGCACCTTCGCCAAGGATTGGATCGCCGAGAACGAGACCGGTCGCCACAATTTCCTTGCGCGTCGCGAAGCCGAAACCACGCACGAGATTGAAAAGGTAGGCTCGCAGTTGCGCGGGATGATGCCATGGTTGAAGAGCGGCAAGGCTGCTCGCGACCAGGCGGCCTCGAACCGCAGCTAGTCCGCCGTTCGTAGTGGCCGGTCTCGTGCCGGCCATGCTGCGACGCAAGAACCGGGTGGGCGTGCGGCCTTTGCAGCCACATGAAAGTAGAGACACGACATGACAAACCAGGAGCGCAATGTAGCAAGTTCGGACTCGCGTGTGATCGTCTTCGATACAACCCTTCGAGACGGTGAGCAATCGCCAGGTGCGACGCTCAACGCCGACGAGAAACTCGAAGTTGCGGATGCGCTCGTTGCGCTCAATGTGGACGTCATCGAAGCAGGCTTTCCTGCCGCCTCACCCGGCGACTTCGAGGCGGTCCGTGCGATCGCCCAGCGTGCCCGGGGCGTGACCGTCGCGGGGTTGGCTCGCACCAACGCAAGGGACATCGAGCGAGCCGCCCAGGCGGTCATGCCGGCCGACAACCCGCGTATCCATACCTTCATCGCTACCTCGGATATCCACCTCGAGCACAAGTTGCGGATGACGCGAGACCAGGTTCTTGAACGGGTAACCGAGTCCGTCGCTCTGGCCCGGAGTTTCGTCAGCGATGTCGAGTTCTCATGTGAGGACGCTACCCGGTCGGATCACGCCTTCATGGCCCAGGTCTTTGGGGCCGCGATCAAGGCTGGCGCCACGACATTGAATGTGCCGGATACCGTTGGCTATACAACTCCTGATGAATTCGTCGCCCTGATCGGATACCTCCGCCAGAATGTCGAGGGCATTGAGGACTGCATCATTTCGGTCCACTGCCACGACGATCTCGGGCTCGGCACCGCCAACACGCTGGCGGCGGTTGGCGCTGGCGCTAGGCAGGTCGAAGTCACCATGAACGGCATCGGCGAGCGCGCCGGCAACACGGCACTTGAAGAAGTCGTGATGGGACTCGCAACGCGATCCTCCCAGTTCGGCGGCGCCTGGACGCGGGTCGAGAAGCACCGCCTGGTGCCGATGAGCCGCCTCGTCAGTTCTCTGACTGGAGTTGCGGTTCAGGTCAACAAGGCCATCGTCGGCGCCAACGCCTTTGCCCATGAGGCCGGCATTCACCAGGATGGCATGCTTAAAAACCGTGAGACGTACGAGATCATGGTGCCCGAGGATGTCGGCTGGGAAGGGACCAAGCTGGTCCTGGGCAAGCACTCCGGCCGGGCCGGATTCAGGAACGCCCTGAACGATCTCGGCCTGAAAGTTCCCGACGATCAAATCGACGGCGTCTACGGGCGATTCCTGGAACTCGCCGATCGCAAGAAGAACGTGACCGGAGCGGATCTCGCCGCGCTTGTTTCAGATGAACTTGCCGTGGGCTCCAGTGCCCTTCATCTTGTCCGGTGGAATGCCAGCATTGGCAGCGGCGGTGCGGCGACCGCGAGCGTCGTTATTGAGCGGGACGGCGTCGAGTTCTCAGGCGATGCCGAAGGTAACGGCCCGGTTAATGCGCTCTTCCAGGCAATTGATGCCGTGGTTCCCAGCGACAATGAACTCACTTACTACCACGTCGAAGCCGTTACCCCCGGTGAAGATGCCCAGGGCCAGGTGCACGTCCGGATCAAGGTGGACGGTCAAGTCTACACCGGGCACGGGCTCGCGACGGATATCGTCGAGGCCAGCGCTCGCGCGTATCTCGCAGCGCTCAGCCAGTTCACCGAGCACCGGCC
>JALZMD010000224.1 GCA_030858375.1 Chloroflexota bacterium | reverse complement strand
AGCGTCTGTCGTTGCGCCGAGGTGAATTCTGGCGAGAAGGCGATCAGGTCGGCGAGCCAACCCGGCTCGTCGACGCTGCGGACCATTGTGAGGACTTCTTCAGGCACGTTTGGCAGCATCGAGATGTAGCTCTCGATCTGCTCCAGCACGGCCGCCATCGAGGCTTCGGTTTGGGTTGGATCGGTCACGAGGTCGTCTTCGCGACGAACCTTGGCGGCCACGAACGGCTGATCCTGGATCAATTCCTCGGCCACGCCGCGGGTGATCCCCTGGAGGATGACGTGATCCTGCCCTCCGGGCCGCGAGATGTACTGCCCGACTTCGGCGATGACGCCCACGGTGCAGAGCTCGTACTGAGCCGTGTCATCTTCCATCACGTCTTCAATGACATCGTCGGCCGATGGCTGGCCGGAGCTGTCGAAGCCAAACTCGTCGCTGGCGACTTCCTCGGCGATCAGGTCGGTCATCATGTCGATCAGGTCACGCTCAGGTTCGATGAGCGGCGCCTCTTCGCCGGTGCCACGTTCAACGCGCCGCTCGGTGAGCAACAGCACGAGGCGAGGATTCATCCGCATCGCGCGGTCGATCGCGCGGGCCGTTTCATCGTCCTCGATCGGGTAGGGGATCGACATGTGCGGAAGCAGGATGGTTTCATCGGTGATCACCACCGGCAGCGCCATCGTTGGTTTGGCCGTTTTCTTGCGGCGCGTGGCGCGCTTCTTCGGCGCCGGCTTCGCGCCATCGACGGCCTCGGTAGCAGGCGATGCCTTCGCCTTGCGGGCACGCTTCTTCGGGGGCGTGGCTTCGGCGTTGGCGGCGCTCTCGGCTTCGATCTGTTCGATGACTTCGTCTACCAGGGCATCGGTGAGGAGGTCGTTGTCGACATGCTTGTTCGTTTTGTCGCGATCGGCCATAAGGGGGTCAGTCTCGACTTTCCAGCCTGGATGCGGAACCGCCGCACCGCGGTCCAAATGATTTCATCATGGAGTCTGCATTGAATTGAAGTTACGGGATCAGGCGTGGTTCCGACACGGTCATGCATCCAGCTCCTTTCGCCTGACCCAAAGTGTACTTGCGGCGTCCAATCCGCAACACTGTTCATGTGGTCAGGTTCAGTGGTCCAGCACCGCTTTGGTACACTCACGACAGATGAGCGCAACGCTGCTTTGAATTGACGCATCGGCGGCCACCAGCTCGACGCATCGCGCTCCATGCGGGGGAATCTGTGACGATAACGGATAGTAGCGGCGAACAACGTGCAGGCTCTCTCGTGGCTGGCTCCGGAGCGCGGGACCGGGTCTCCCGGCCGAAGGACGCTGCCGAACTCCGGGCCGAACTCGCCCGTGTCAGCGATCGCCTTTCCTTTTATGAAGGGTTCGATCGTGTCATCGCCGAGAATGTCCGCCGATCGGGTGAGTTGATGCTGGAAATGCTGACGATGCGCGACGCCATGGCTGCTTCCGCGGATTCGGAGGACCGGCAGGAGCGGGATAGAATCCTGGCACGTCTCGCTGAGATGGATGCCGGTCTCCAGGTGATCAGGACGCAGATCGAGGCCATGGCAGATCAGGTCAACGACCTCCGGCAGTCACTTGGGTCCGAGCACCAGCCAGTGCCGCCGCTCGCGCCGGAGATGGCATCGGCCACGCCCATGGCAACCGGGCCGGATTGGAAGGCGCCGCAGGTCATCGACATCATCGTTCACCAGGTGAACAAGGCCACCATCGCGCTCTCCCTCCAACGTTACCTCGGCAAGATCGACACCGTGGCTGGCGTCGAGGCGCGGGAATTCGCGGAAGGCGTGCTGCGCATGCAGGTCACCGCCCATCAGCCGCTGACGCGGGAGGACCTCTCCGGCTGGACCGAGGGCGGATCGTTCACCGTGCTCCAGGTGCAGCCCCACATCATCGAATTGACGCTTGGCGGCGGTGGCTGAGCCACTCGGCAGCTGTCGCCATTGATGACGAACCCACGATTAACCACACCGCGGCGGTCCAATCTGCACCGCCATCGAGCATCCGATTCGACTGTCGGACTGGCCCCCGCGATGCCTGCTCCCTTGAGCATCCCGTCGACCCATTCCGGACATACAAAACCCGTTCGCGATAATGCATAATCAGCGCTGGAACTGCCGGGATGACCGTCTGGTTCAATCGAAGAAGATTGGATACACCTCGTCCACGTTTCAGACAGCGAGTGTTCGCATCGTCGAACCCCGACTGGTGAACATGTTGATCGTTTCTCCGGGGAGGAATGGCGATGAGCAAGCGGGTTTTTCGGCCTGACGGCTTCGTACTGTCCTGGCTGGGTGTTCTGCTGATCGTGTTCGGTTCGTTATCGTGGCTGCCCGCCGCGGCGCAGGACGCGACACCGGGCGATGTCCCGGCGGTGGAGACGACGGGACTCGAACCCGAGGTGACCGAACCGGCGCTCCCGCCGGTGACCGATCCGCCAACGAGTGTGCCGCCCGCGCCGCGCACTGAGGTGATCGCAACGGAGGACGTGGCGACTGTGCCGCCTGTCGCCCAACAGAGCCGGCTCTCGACGCTTGCCTCGCCGGTCGTCACGGAGATCGTGCTCACCTGTCCATCAGCGAGCTCGCTCGTTGATGGGGTCGCCACGGTTTCCGATCCGCAGCCAGCGACCATCGCCCTGCAACTCCAGACAACCGTCGGTTCAAGCAGCGTCGCGATCCAGGATCTCGTCCTTGACCTGACGGCAGGGCAGACGAGGTATGCGTTCAAGGCCGAACTCGAGGCCAACGACTTTGTCCTCTCGTCGTCAAAGGAGGTCGTCGTCGCCGGCCCGGGTGGAATGCCGGTTTCGGAACCGATCGGGATCGAACAGGGTGGCGACGGCAGCAC
The DNA here is from genome assembly GCA_030858375.1 of Chloroflexota bacterium. Lineage (GTDB taxonomy): Bacteria > Chloroflexota > Chloroflexia > Thermomicrobiales > UBA6265 > JACCYX01. Next base: position 5,060 of record JALZMD010000224.1, on the reverse strand, counting down.
CGTTTGTGCTCCTGACGGTTCCACTTCGCCAACCGAGCCGACGGCGACTGAAACGACTGCCACCCCAACCCCAGGCGCAACCGAAACTGCCACTGCCACCAGCACCACGACACCGATGTCGGCGGTGGGACGAGTCAGCAACACCGGCGCATCGAACCTCAATTGCCGCGCGCAGCCCACCACATCGTCAGCAATTCTCACCCGAATCCCGGCAGGCGCGACCATCGAGGTGCGGGGCGCCGCAGCTGGCGGCTGGGTGCCGGTCCGTTGCGCCAACCAGGATGGTTGGGTGTCGGCCGACTACCTCGTCATTACCACGGCTCCGATTTCGCCGGCCACGCCGGTTGCGACCGCCACCGTCACCGCCACGCCAACGCCCACGGGCACGCTGACCTACGGCACGGTCAACAATACCGGTGGGTCCAACCTTCGTTGCCGAACCGAGCCGAACACGACGGCTTCGATCATTACCCTCCTGCCATCCGGGATGCGCGTCGAAGCGCGCGGCGCTGTGGTCAACGGTTGGCTTCCGATTCGCTGCGGCGGCCAGGATGGCTGGGTGTCGGCCAGCTACATGGTGCTCTCCAGCGGCTCGGCCACCCCGACGCCACCCGCGACTCCTACGCCGACGGCACCCACCCCGGCGCCCGTTGGAACGAGCCTGGCCACGGTCAGCGGGACGGGCGGGGCCGGATTGCGCTGCCGAACCGCCGCGGTTTCTGGCGCGGTCATGACCGTGCTCCCGGAGCTCGCGCGCGTCGAAACCGTCGGTTCCCAGCAGAATGGCTGGATCCAGGTGAGGTGCGCCGGGCAACTCGGCTGGGTTTCGGCCACCTACCTCCTGTTCAACGTCGGCACAGGCACCGGATCGGGCGAGATCTGGATGGACATCAACTTGAGTACGCAGTCCATGGTCGTCTACCAGGGCGACAAGGTGCTCGCGCGGACGTATGTGAGCACGGGACGGCCCGGGTTCGATACGCCGACCGGAACCTACTACATCAACCGCAAGGTGCCGGTGAAAGACATGACCGGCACGCTCGGCGGCGAGTACTACTACGTCCATGACGTTCCGTCGGTCATGTACTTTACCAACCGCGGTCATGCAATCCACGGTGCCTACTGGCACAATAATTTCGGCTACCGGATGAGTCACGGATGCGTTAACCTGCCGGTCAGCTTCGCTTCCTGGCTCTCTACAGCATCACGCCGATGGGGGCCCGCGTCCGCATCCACTACTAGGTCTGTACCCCAAACTCGAATCACGCCAGGCCCGGACCGCACATCCGGGCCTGCGCTGTTGCTGGGCACTGGCAATCGTTACAGACGCTTTGTCATTTCGGCTTCGCCACGTAGCGAAGCGATAGCACGTCCGGTGCGGTGTCATCGTGAAGGATTCGGTGACAGCTCACCGGACGTGCCCATGTCATGGCGCGCGCAGTGTGAGTGAGCCACCTCTTTGTCATTCCCGGTTCGCGATACATCCTTGATCTCGGATGGAGGCGCTTCGTGGTCGCGTTCAACTTGCCTGGCCCGTGCCGGGGCGGGCTCAACGGTGGGCATTCCTGGACAGTCGCGCGTTGCGCGGAAGCTTTCCTGCAGCCCGCAGGGGCAGCTCGAAATGACTAAAGGGGTTGAGACACGATGTACTCGGACTTCCGTCGGGCAGGATTGACCTGCTGAGGCAAAGCCTGGAGACCGTCACGGGTCAACCCATACTTGACATGTCCTTTGTTTAGTTCTAAACTAAATACATGGAAACGCGCATCGACCCACCGAAATCGTCACCTGCCACTATCGAACCAAGCACGATCGCCTGGCTCCGCCTGGCCCGGATCTACCACAAGATCGATCGCCGGACTGCCGAAACCATGCGGCTACATGACCTTTCGGTCAGCCGCTTCGACGTCCTCAATCACGCAGGCACGCCCGAAGGGCGCACCCAGGGCGATCTTGCCAACGCGTTGCTTGTGACCAAGGGAAACGTCACGCAGCTTCTGGATGCGATGGAGCGGGAAGGATTGCTCGAACGCCGGCGTGACGGCCGAACCAAGCGCATTTACCTCACCGACAAGGGCCGCGGCCGGCGGACGAACGTCGTCGCGATCCAGGAGGCAGAAATTGCCATTGACCTGTCAGCGCTGGACGAAGAAGAGACGCAGACGCTGATTCGCCTGCTTCGCAAGGTTGACCGTTCCCTGAAAGGTCCCGCCTAGGTCCAATGTGCGCATCCGGATTACGTGTCTCCGCCAGTGTTTACCAAGGAAGGACCTCACCACATGACCGCACCCAACGGACTTCAACTCACCGGTCTCCATCACGTCAGTTCGATCACGGCCGACGCCGCCCTTAACCGCGACTTCTACACGCGCGCACTGGGCTTGCGGCTGGTCAAGAAGACCGTCAACCAGGATGCGACTGACGTTTATCATCTCTTCTACGCCGACGGCAAGGGATCGGCCGGTACGGACGTGACCTTCTTTGAGATCCCGCATTCGGCAGTCAACGTCGCGGGTCGTGGCGAGATCAAAGAAATCGCCTTGCGCGTGCCCGGGCGGGCCGCGCTCGATTTCTGGAAAGGCCGCTTCGACACGCTGGGCATTCCACATGGTGAACTTACGACCCGGGCCGGTTTTGCCGCCCTGCCATTCCAGGATCCCGAGGGCCAGCGGCTTGCGCTGATCGACGAGGGTGATTCGCCGGAGATCCCGGGTGGCACGCCGTGGGACAAAGCGACCGTGCCGGTCGAGTTTGCGATCCGTGGCCTCGGCGCAGTCACGATATCCTCCATGCGGCCGGATGCCACCCTGATGGTGTTGACCGAGATCATGGGGTTCCAGGTCAAGGACGAGATTGCCGATCCCGCTCAGCCGGACAATCGCGATATCGTGCTCGAAACCGGCCCAGGCGGCCCTGGTTCGTACCTGATCGTCCAGGTTCGGCCCAACGATCCGGTCGCCCGCCAGGGACGCGGAGGTGTCCATCACGTTGCCTTCCGAGTGCCAACGTTCGAGGGCCACACAGCCTGGAACAAGTACCTCCAGTCGAAGGGAATCCAGGTTACGCCAGTGATCGACCGGTTCTACTTCAAGGCGATGTACTTCCGTGAACCAGGAGGGGTGCTCTACGAGATTTCCTCGGATGGACCCGGCTTCCTGGACGATGGTGAGCCCGAGGACACACTCGGCGAGAAGCTTGCCCTACCACCGTTCCTCGAGCCACAGCGGGCCAGGATCGAAGCGATGATCACGCCGCTCGACACCAGTGTCAGCATCACCACCCGCGAGTACGGCGATGTCGTAGAGGAAGCCGCGCGATGACGACGACCAGGAATTCCCACCCTCACGGCAATCAATCCGTGCTGATCGAAGGGTATGAGTTGGAGGACGCCAACGGCGTCGTGATCCTGTTGCATGGGCGTGGCAGCCCGGCGGCGAACATCATCCAGTTATCCGACGACCTAGTCCCAACTCCGGAGAGTGAGCAAAAGATCTCATGGCTCGCGCCCCAGGCCGAAGGCAACACCTGGTATCCCTACCGCTTCATCGTGCCGACGGAGCAGAACGAACCGTACCTGACCTCCGCGCTGGCGAAGATCGACGAACTGGTCGACGCGGCGATTGAAACCGGCCTTCATTCGAAGCAGGTCCTTCTCGTTGGCTTCTCCCAGGGGGCCTGTCTCGCACTCGAGTACGTGGCCCGTGGAACGCGTCAGGTCGCGGGGGTGGCGGCCTTCGCTGGCGGGTTGATCGGCGATCCTGAAGCGGAACGCCTGTCGATTCCGGATTTGGCCGGTACGCAGGTCTTCATCGGCTGCGGTGAGCTCGATGAGCACATCGATGTGGCGGTTGCCGAGCGCAGTGCGCAACAGCTTGCCGACGCCGGTGCAACGGTGGACTTCCGTCGCTACCCCGGCATCAACCACGCCATCCTTGAGGATGAAATCAGCGCCGGCCGAAGTCTCGTCGCGTCAATTCCGGTGATTGGCCCGCGTCCTGCGGAGTCGTAGCGACTCCCCTTTAACACACGGCCCGGGCTCGATCCAGCCGGGGCCGTGTCCCCGTTAATGACCGGTCAATGCGATGAATCGGTGCCGGGTTCCAGGCGAGCAAGCATCGCCGCCTCCGCTCCCGTGTAGCCTGATTTAGACTGTTCTTAGCATTGCTCTCTACACATTGCCTCCGGAATCGGCAATAATGCCAAAAGTCCTTACGATCAAGCATCTCGAAGTTGGGGCCTGGTGACAATCGTGGATATCCGGGGCTCTGGTGACGATTCCAGGCGTCCTGGCAATGTCGAGTCAAAAGGTGGGCGCGCAATGAGTGGAAAGCACGTAGGTGGACGACGGTTGATGTCCATGATTCTCGGAACCCTCGTGATGCTTGGCGCCATGCCAGTGGCCATGGCCGCTTCCGCCCAGCAGGGGGCGATCGACATCGAGTCGGTCGTTGCCTCCTGTAATGCAGAGGCAGCGGACGTCTCGGCGACCGTCTCTGTCGCGAATCCCGAGCGTGGCCAGACCCTCCGTGTGGAGCTCGTCGATGGCTCGACCACACTCGAAGACCAGTGGATCCTGCTCAACGACTTCATCGACGAATACACCGTCACCTTCTCGCTGCCTGAATCGGCTGCCGCGGATACCGTTACGGTCACGGTCCAGATTACTGAGGCAGTGTCGTATCCGGCTCAAGACCAGCTGGACACCGTTCAGTCGTTGCCGATCGTGTCCAACGCGATCGAGATCGGTGAAATGGGAGCCGTCACGGTCTGTGAGGAGGTCGCACCTGGGGCCACACCTGAAACCGGTGGTGCGTCAACGCCAGCGGCCATCCCGGCGGTGACTCCAACCGAAGAACCCACGGCTCTCCCAACGGAAGAACCAACCGCCACGCCGACCGAAGAGCCTACTCCGACACCGACGGCCACGCCAACCCCTGAGCCGACGGCCACGCCAACCCCTGAGCCGACGGCGACTCCGACCGAGGAACCGACGGCGACGCCAACCCCGGAGCCGACGGCGACGCCAACCCCGGAGCCGACGGCGACGCCAACCCCGGAAC
>JALZMD010000221.1 GCA_030858375.1 Chloroflexota bacterium | reverse complement strand
GGGCCATCCCGGCCTCGAACGAGACGCGAGTCCGGGTGCTCGGGTGCTGGAAGATCATGCCGAGCGTTTTCCCGGCCAGGTAGCCGTGAGGCTGCCCGGAGCGGTAGAGGCGCTTGATCCGGGTCGCGGTGTCGATCACCTCGGCGATCTCGTCCGGCGTGAAGTCGGTGTCGACCAGCACGTGCCGGCCGCGCAGTCGGGGGCTGACCGTAAACGACGGCAAGGTGGTGTTCTGCGGACCGCCGAGCACAACCGCACGATCCATCGCGGACCCGGAAAGGTCCTGGCTAACGGTTGGCACGGAATGCAGGATGGGGGTGTGGGCCGGTGGTGTTTGTGGCGAAACAGCCTGGGCGGCGGAAAACTGTGGCATCGGGTGCTCCCTTCGAGGTTGGCACGAATACATGTGCGAACGCCGATCCACTCCATGGGCGTTATGTCCATACAGCGAACCGAAGGGGCGAGAGGCGTAAAATCCCGCGGTACCACCCTTCTTGCGCGAACGGGGAACGCCAGTTGGCGGTGTCCGCGCATCTCTCGGCTGTTGCTTCCATGGGAGCCACCCATCCGGGCCTACTTGACGATCCCGCGAGGAATCACTTTCTTCGGCCGGCCGCTCCGGGGCGCGTTCCGCGCAGTACCGCCGGTCCCGGGCTTTCACCATCCCCGGGTCGCTTGGGCGTGCGTGCGTCGTACTGGTCCCCGTCTGTGCGGGTGAGACGATTGCTGGATTGGGTTGTGGGTCAGCGGCTGGCGCTAACGGTCGGCGGCCGTCAGCGCGTCGTACGGGTGCGGCGTGTGGGCCGCCCCGAGGGAGAGCGGGAAAGCAACTCCATCTCGATGCCGTGATACATCGTCATCGTGCGACCTCCGCTCCGAGGACATTCCGGTCACGCTGGTTGGCGACCTTCTGCCCGAGCCCGAAGAGGCGTATGAACCCCTCGGCGTCCGACTGCTGGTAGACATCGTCCTCGCCAAACGTGGCGAGGGCCTCATCGTAGAGGCTGTACGGCGATTTCATGCCAACCGCCTCACAGGTCCCCTTGTACAGCTTGAGCCGAACGTCGCCGGTGACGGGCTCCTGGGTCTTGTCGACGAAGGCGTCGAGCGCCCCCTTCAGCGGGGTGAACCATTGCCCATTGTACACAAGGTCGGCGTACTGCAAGGCCAGGGTATCCTTGGCCCGCATCGTCATCTTGTCGAGCGTCAGGTGCTCCAGCTCGCGATGGGCGGTGGTCAACACGGTGCCGCCCGGGGTCTCGTAAACACCCCGGCTCTTCATGCCAACGAGCCGGTTCTCGAGCAATGTGATCCGGCCCACGCCGTGCTTGCCAGCGAGCGCGTTGAGCTGCTCGACCATCGGCACCGGATCGAGGCGCTGCCCGTCGACCGCGACCGGCCAGCCCTCCTCGAACGAGATGGTGACGTATTCGGCTTCGTTCGGGGCGTCTTCTGGAGATACGGTTAGGCCGTAGGCGTCACCCGGTGGCTCTTCCCACGGGTCCTCGATCGCGCCGCCCTCGTGCGAGAGGTGCCAGAGGTTGCCATCGAGCGAGTAGATCTTCTTCGCCGTGGCGGTTACCGGGATGTTGTGGGCAGCCGCGTACTCCAACGCATCTTCCCGCGACCGGATGTCCCAGTGCCGCCAGGGGGCAATGATCTTGAGGTCAGGGGCGAGCGACATGAACGTCAACTCGAAGCGGACCTGGTCGTTGCCCTTGCCGGTGCAGCCGTGGGCGACGGCCCCGGCGCCTTCGAGCTGGGCGACTTCGACCTGGTACTTGGCGATCAGGGGCCGGGCGATCGAGGTGCCGAGCATGTATTTCCGCTCGTAGATCGCGCCAGATCGGAGCGTGGGGAAGACGTAATCGCGGATGAACTCGTCCTTGAGATCGTAGACGTGGGCCTTGGTCGCGCCGCTGGCGATCGCCTTGGCCTCGACGCCGCTCAGGTCGTCCGGCTGCCCGACATCGGCCGCGTAGGCGATGACCTCACAGTCGTAATTTTCCTTGAGCCAGGGGATGATGACGGAGGTGTCGAGCCCGCCGGAGTAGGCGAGGACGACCTTGCCGATGTGCGGCTTGACGCCGCCGTTGTGCGTTGTCAGTTCGTTGGTGGTCACGGGAAAGGCTCCAGATGCGATGGGGCGTACGGTCCGAGGCGGGACAGGCGGCTAGGTCGAACGGGGATGAGCCGTCCGGTTCGTACGTGCGCGGCCTGTGGGCATCGGAAGCGAATGCATCGGAACTGGTCATCCTCTGAAGCGAAAGATTCAGCTAACACTGAGCGGGCGTCCAGGAGACACCCCACCCCCGCCCGCGAACTTCGTTGTCACAGGCGCACAAGGAAGATAGTGCAATCCCGCACAAACTGTCAAATGCGACGCTGTCGAAACACGCCATTCTATTGTCGTATTCGTCTATCCTTCAACCATGACTCAGTCCGTTTCCTCGCATCTCGCGGCCTGGATTTCATCTCACTTCACGCTCGCTCCCGTGCGGAAGGTGCACCTCATCCGCGCGTACACCAACGACGTCTACCTCGTGGAGACATGCAAAGAACGGTACGTGCTCAAGGTCTACGGGTCTGGCTGGCGGCGCGATTCGGAGATTCGCTTCGAAGTGGAGCTTCTCGATCATCTGGATGCTCAGGGCATTGCCGTGGCCCAGGCGATTCGGGGCCGGACCGGCGAGGCGTTGCAAACCCTCATGCTGAATGGCAAGCGACGGCAGGCGATCCTGTTCAACTACGCGCCCGGCAGCAAGCCGAGCCCGCCATTCGCGCCCGCGATGTACCATCGGGAAGGCCGGGCGGTGGCGGCCCTGCACATCGCGGCCGATGACTTCGCCACGGCCCACGATCGGCGCTCGCTCGATCTCGCGGAATTGATCGACGGTCCGCTGGCGTTCGTGGAGTCACTCGACATCGATGCGTCAGTGACACGGCCCATCGTGGATTTCGGCCGCCTGGTTCGTGCCCGGATCGAGGCGCTGGCCGGTGCCGGTCTCGACTGGGGTGTGTGCCATGGCGACCTGACCTTCGACAACCTGCACATTGCCGATGACGGCGAGTTCGTTTGGTACGACTTCGACTCGGGCGGGTACGGTTGGCGAGCCATCGACTGCCAGGGGTGGACTGCACTCGACGACCAATGGCGACCGCACGGGCAGGCGTTCCTCGACGGCTACCGCGAAGTCCGGCCACTCAGCGACGGCCACATCGCGGCCGCGCCCTATCTGACCGCCGCGACGGAGATCTGGGGCATCCAGGTCGATCTCGAACGCCGGGTCCTCGCGAAGGGCAAAGCGGCGGTGCAAGACTTCCTCGCTGAACGGGCCGACCGGTTCACGGCCTGGCGGTGCGCCCTTCACAAGGACTTGGATTGAGGCCTGGACCTTCCGTGCGGCGGAGTTGCAGGTGGATCTCACGCTTCGCTATGGACAGGCTCGATTCGACCAGGTTGCGATTGGCCAGTCAGGTCCACCCCTACGAATGGTGCAAACCTGGATATCCCGGACCAAACGAGCACACTGGCATCGACCGTGTCTAGGATCACGTGCCCGTAGGTAGGTCCTGCGCCCCTCGTCGCCATTTTCGCGGACTTCGGCAGGGGCCAGGGTAGCTTCCCACTCGATCTCATCAGCCAATGACCCCTTTTGCGATGCTCGCCTGAGGGGATTGGAGAATGGCCATGTGGTATCGCGTGGCAAGGGCGGAGCAAGCTCCGCAACCCTACGCGATCCCAAATGGAAGCGTCCGGGCATCGCTCCCAAAACGAGCAAGCGGCGGCACTTGTTCGCCACCGCCGCTTGCTCATCAATGGATTGGCCGCGAATCAGACCCGGGCGATGAAATCGTCCGCGACGTAGCCGGTGCCGGCGGTGGCGCTGGTTACCTGGTACCAGTCGTAACCGCTCGCCGACGTCGGGCCGCTGACGATCGTCAGGCGGGCATCCTGCGGGAGTGTCGCGACAATCGTGGCGCTCGTATTGCCCGCCGAACGCATGCGCAGGTTGGGTTCGGTGACCCGTACCACCGTTCCCGCCGGGAGCCCCGATGGCGGTGGCGGCGTGGTCCCGCCGTCCGTTTCCTCCATCCAGTTCTCGGCGGCCCAGCCGGTCGTGCCATTCGTCAGCCGAACATTCCACCAAATGTAGCCATTGGCCGATGTCGGGCCGCCAGTCACCGTTCCCGTCGTGCCGGTCGGCATCGACGCCACCACGCTCGCCGAGGTGGTGGCCGCCGACCGGAGGTTCATCGTGGAGGTGACGCGGAAGGTGTCGTTGACCTGGAATTTTCCGGTCGGGGGCGGTGGGGTGGTCCCACCATCGGTTTCGACCAGCCAGTTCTCGATACACCAGCCGGTGGTGCCATTGCTGAGCCGCACCTGCCACCAGGTGTACGCGTTGGCCGAAGTCGGACCACCGGTCACCGTGCCGGTGGTTCCCACCGTCATCGTCGTCACCACACTACCGGACGTGGAAGCTGACGACCGCAGATTCGTGGTCTGCGTCACGCGGAACGTGTCGTTCACCTGGAACTTGCCGGTTGGCGGTGGCGGCGTCGTGCCGCCATCCGTTTCGACGAGCCAGTTCTCGACCGCCCAGCCGGTCGTGCCGTTGGAGAGGCGAACGTTCCACCAGATATAGCCGTTGGCCGAAGTCGGACCGCCAATCACGGTTCCGGTCGTGCCGACCGCCATGGAGGCCACGACGCTGCCCGACGTGCTCGCCGACGAGCGCAGATTCGTGGTCTGCGTCACGCGGAACGTGTCGTTCACCTGGAACTTGCCGGTTGGCGGTGGCG
>JALZMD010000210.1 GCA_030858375.1 Chloroflexota bacterium | reverse complement strand
GCCCGCCAACACGGGGAGGGAACGAGCGATCGCGTCCGTCACGCCGAACATGAAGAATATGGCGGTCTGAAGGAGCAGATAGAGCGGCGAAACGATCGGCAGTTCCTGACCCGCCGGCAGTGGCTTCCCGGTGTAGAGCGACCAGGCATCGTAGGCCCATTCGCCCTCACGCTGGGTCATGACGTAGGTGTCGAGCTGGGTGAACCGCAAACCGATGGCCGCCAGGAAGACGATCGCAGCCGTAACCCCGAACCATCCGAGCCGGCCGAAGTCTATTCGGCCGTCCAGGGGACTCGATACCACGCCGACCGGTGCTTCCGCCCCGTCAACAACTTCTGGTTCCGGTCGATTGTTTGCCGCGTCAGTTGCGGTCACCGCGTTGTCCTTCCGTGATGTCGGGGATTGTGGTTCTCGGCGCGGTACGGCATCAGCCCGTGAGGAACCGGGCACCGGTTCTTTACTCGCCATAACGTATATCGTTGTAATAGGGCAGAAGGTCATCGCGAACGTAGATCTTGTACCGATAGCCGTTCAACCCGGTCGGCATCTCTCGGAAGAAAAGCAGGCGGAACAGCCGTTGCTCACCTTCCGGCGTGGACTGGGTCATGATGCTGCTCCAGATCGATTCGGCAATCGCCGATATGCCGTGGGAATTGGATTCCGTGCCCCACGCCGAACTCGCGGGGTTCAATTCCGGAGCAATCGCGAAATTTCGGTAGATCACGCCTTCGGGCTCATGCCACCGCAGAACATACGTTTGCGATGTGTAGCCTTCGAGTTCGTCCGGCAGGAAGCAACTCCGGCTGCTGTCCAACGCACCGGGCACACCAACCACGATCGGCGGCAGTGAGGCGCTGTTGTCGACGTCCGTTTGACCGATCCGGCGAGCGCCGGGATTGTCACGGAAATACCAGGTCAGGGGCCAGGCGGCGCAGTCGTCATAGCCGATCTCAAGTTGGTTGTCGCCGTAGGCCAGGTAGGACAACTGCGTCAATTCATCGTCCATCTGCTTGATGTCAGGAGTCGTGGTGTTGTAAATCAGCGTGTCCCGTGCCACATCGCCTTCGAGGAAGGCCAACCGGAATCCGGCGTGAACCTGGTACAGGCTCATCACGATCACGGCGGCGGTGATCGTGACGTAGGCGGTACGACGCACCCCAGCCAGGGCCGCGGACAGCCCGATCATCAAGAGTCCGAGCAGTGGGATGACCGCGAGCAGCCACCACTCGTCGAGCGCCCAGCCAGTTACCTCCCGTGGGCCGTAACCCACCCCGGACGTGGGGAACGTGCCGTAGGTCAATCGGGATGCCTCGAGGAACCAGGCCGCCGCGACGAGCACCAGCGCCGACAGCAGGCCCACCCCGAACTGGCGCTCGCTGAAACCAAGGATCCCGCTGCGGCGCGTGCGGTACCAGGCGACCGCCCCGACCACGATTTCATCGACCAGCAGCGCGCCGAGCAGGATCGCCGGCAACAGGAAATGCATGATGAGCCAGGGCATCTTCTCGCCAGCCCACGACAGCACAGCGAACAGGAGTCCGAACCAGACGAACAGGAAAGTCGAGAACAACAGTCGCCGGTCGATGCCCCGGCGCAGGGCGGCCCTGAGCAACCGTATGACGACCATGGCGCTTGCGACCGTGCAGAGCAGGATCGCCAGCCACTCGTACTGGAACGATTCAGTGATGAAGTAAAACCAGGGTTGACTCCCCCGCCGCACGTCATGTTGCCCCAGCCAGTAAAGGAGCGTGCCATCTGTTGCGTACGTGGACGACGCTATGCCGTCCAGGTTCGTGAACATGGTTGTGAAAAGACCGAAAAAGATGAAAAGCCCGGCAACTGAGCCAATCGCCAGCCCAACCAGATCGGTCAACGCATGCAGGACACCCCGTTCCAGCGAACCCTGCGGGCTGTGTCCGAAGATCGCCTGCAGGTACCCATCGTCACCGGCACGGTTCTGGACCGACTTGCGCATGACCCAAACAGACGCGACGACGAAGAGCACGCCGATCAGGATGGCACCGATGACGAACGGGTTGGACAGCAGTTCCCGATAGTAGGCGGACTGTTGGTCCGCAGTCGGGTTGCTCCAGGGGATCTCGGGGAACGCACGCCATCCAAGCACGTTCCGGGCGACGAGCAACATGACAGCCGCGACCGCCGTTCCCAGGCAGACCGGAATCAGGGGTCGCAGTGACCCCAGCAGCAGGGTTCCGAAGAGTACAGCGATGAATGCGAGCAGGATCGCGAAGACGATTTCGTGGTTTGTGAGCATGAACGCAACCGAGCCGAATGACAGCAGCATCCATCGTCGTTGCGGCTTCTCCAGGTAACGGAAGATGGCGATGCAGAGCGCGATCGCCCCGAGGCAGGTGTAGGGATCGTGCCGGATATACCGGGTGTAGTAGAGGAAAGAAGGCGAAATAAGCAACATGAATCCGGCGGCCAAGGCGCCCCAGCGCCCCAAAAATCGGCCTCCTCGAAGGAGCCACGGGGCACCGACCAGCAGCACCCCAGTCAGGGCCGGCAGGAACCTGGATGTTGCATCGCTGTCGCCAAACAGGAAGTAAATCAGCGCGTTGGCGTGAAACAGGAATGGTCCGTGGGAGAGGGGATCGTGGCGGTAGGGAATTTCGCCGGCTGCGAAGAACCAGGAATAGTAGGTGTGGATCGACTCGTCATGATGCAGTGTGCGGTAGTCCAGATTCCAAAACCGCGTCGCGATCGCCAGGATAAGCAGGATCGCCCACACCAGGGTTTCGACGGATACTCCACGCACACGGGCGGCGCTTGACAAATAGGGCCGCCGTTCCCGATGCAACGCATCGACGTTCGCGGAATGGACCGATGTTGGGTTGCCTGTTACCACGAAAGCGTCTCCAGGGTCGACTGGTCATGGATGCACGTTCGGAAACCGCCGCACGATTCCCGTGGTTTGATGGCGCGATTGACAAGCCCTATCGTGAGCATACGATGCCGGGCGTGTCTCCGCCCAGAGTCTAGCGCGTCTTGCGAATCACCATCAGAGTAAGCACCTCAAGGACGCAAACGATTTGGCAGGTCAAAGGGTTTCGATTCGTCTGCTAGCATTAGCGTCGATTTGGCGACCACTCGCGGATTCCTCCGCGTGGTTGCCGTTCAACCGGTCATCCTCACCAAGATTCGCGGGAAAGGCATGGAGCCATCAATGACGGAAACCATATCTGCGGAAGACCAGGGTGATGAGCAGGAACAACTGGCCAGGGAAATCGGTGAAGAACTGACGGATGCGTTCGTGGCCTACGTCCGCGGCGATGTAGCGTTCGAAGACCTGACATTTGGTGTGTTCGATGCGCTGAGCGACCTGCACGTAATCGCCAGTGGTGATTACGTGCTTGAGGACACCGACGAATCCGAAGCGGATGGCGAACACGAACACGCCTAGGGTTTGGCGCGCCACGATATTCACCCAATTCACCCAGTGAACGGTGATTCACGCAGTCACCTGAACCGCTCGACGCAACGCCGGTTCAGGCGCCTGTTCCTGCTCGCGTTCGCTATGATCCTGCTCGTCCTGGCCCCACTCATCGTGAGTGGCGACCTTCGGCTCGATGTTGCTCACCGGATGAACCTCGCTCCGGGTAGCGACATCGAGCAGATTGCCGGCGCCGACGACGAAATGTCCCTCGTCGTCGTGCCGATCCAGGCAACAAGTGCCTCGGGCCGAGAGGAGGATCGCTTCCACGCCGCCTTTCTGGCCGACTCCAGCGGAGAACATGTCCAACTGACATCGATCGATAGCGGCCGGTCGGTGGCCCTGCCACTTCAGGACTTCGACTTCTTCTCGGCCTCGTCCGATGGCAACCACGTCCTCTTTCAGGACACGCGCAATCCACAGGAGACCGAAGGTGTACTGGTGCAGGTCGACACGCTGGAGGCGACACTCATGCCCAGCGAAGCGCCGTATCCCACGGATATACCGGGCGACTGGGAAATGGCTTCATGGATGACATCGCCGGGTTCGTGTGACGGGATTTCGCCCAACGCCCGATTCATCGTCTGCTTCCAGAATCCGAAACTCGCGACCTTTCTCGCCGGGGATTGGGAATTGCAGGTCCGGGTCTATGGTGATTCGGATCAGGTGCTACCGGTTTACCGCGGCACCGGCTTGCGGCCGTGGGCGGGTTGGACGTTGGATGGGTCGCGCCTCTACTTCGAAAACGAAGAAGGGCTATGGGTCGCTCCCATTTCGGAAGACATGTTTTCATGACGACTCGTGTAGACCGTGGGGAGCGACGCGGCCGTGGGCAGGGGCTGCAAGCACACACCGCCGGGAGTGCGTTTGTGCACGATATCACAAATATAAAGGTGAGGCGTTGGAGAGTTAACCGCACCGCAACCAAACGCGGTGTCGAAGCGTAGTAGGATAGGGTCAGTGGGCATCCGGCCCCACGCCTCTCCACTGACGTCCAAACAATCTTTCACGTCGTTTCCGGAACAACGCCATGAACCCATTACTCCTGCTGCTTCCACTTGTCATTGGATTGACCTGGGCCCGGCTTATCCGGCCTGGATTCAACACGCTCCAGGGCACTCCCCTCCGGATCGTCGCGCTCCCGTTGCTGGCGCGAGTACGCATGCACGTCATTCCCGCGCTCGTCGCGTTGGGGTTGGCGATCTGGTTCGCCATTCGCGGTGATCTCTTGTGGTGGGTGCTGCTCGTTCCGGTAATCTCGAACGCCTTGCTGATCGCGATTCCCGTCAAGTACACCCTGACTGATGCTGGTATCCGCCTCGGTTGGACATCATTCCACCGCTGGACGGAATTTGCCGGTGTCCGCCGGGCCCCCGGGGGCGCCAGGTTGGTTGGAGTGCAGAGAAAAATGGGATTGCAGATTTGGCTCTCCGGTTCCCGGGGCGATGACGAGTTCTTGCAGTATCTGCGCCAGACCGTCAGGAATGCCTATCAGGGAAAGTCCAGCGTGATCGCTTTCCCCCAGGATCGCGCCGCCGGTAACCGGTTGGCCGATACCGACTCGCTCCACGACGGCATTTCGGCCTTCACCGCCGACCGGTAACCATCGGGAA
>JALZMD010000201.1 GCA_030858375.1 Chloroflexota bacterium | reverse complement strand
ATGAACCGGTCGCGAACCGGACCTTCGCCGACCTGGACGAGCTGACGGATGTGCTGGTGAGGCGCTGCCAGACCATGCGGGCCGATCGTCGCCGGATCAAGGCCCACACGAACTTCCACTGGTGGGCCGTCGAGCGCCGCCGTCGGTTCCATCAGTGAGTATCCGGAATCCGTATGAGGGCCCCGATTGTGCTACGATAATGCTGTATGTGACGCTTATCACGAAAGCGGATTCCCGCATCGTAACGGGCGTCCAGTCCCGTTGATCCTCGACGCCCAGCGTACCCGAACACCACTTTCATCTGTGAATCGACGTGCCCTATAGATTCGCCCGCAGGCAAGGCATCGTTGGCGGCCTGACAGTTTCCGAAGACGGAGGCGTTCCTCAACCATGGTGACAGCGACCCAGACGAAAATGGTCACCGGCAAGATCAACAGCCAGGACGTAACCGTCCCCCAGGGCACCTTCATTCTCGAAGCGGCCCGGCTCAACGGCATCGAAATCCCGAATCTGTGCTACCAGCCACTCCTTCGCCCGTGGGGATCGTGCCGCATCTGTACGGTGGAGATCCTCGGTAAACGCGGCGGCCTGATCGAATCCTGCACCACTCCGCTGGCTGAGGGCATGGAAGTCCTTACCCACTCCCCTGAGGTGGTCCAGGCGCGGCAGTACATCCTGCAGATGTACCTGATCGACCACGCACTCGACTGCCCGACCTGCGACAAATCCGGCGAGTGCTATCTCCAGGACAACACGTACCTGCATAATATCAACGCCAATCCATACCGCCGGCCCAAATTGGCCCAACCCTACGAGCATTTCAGCGCGACCATCGATTACAAGTGGGACCGCTGCATCATGTGCAACCGCTGCACCCGCGTGTGCGACGAGGTCGTCGGTGTGGTGGCAATCGAGTCTGCCAATCGCAGCCTGGAAGCCACGATCACTCCCGCTTACGGGATGGATCTCAGCGACACGACCTGCACCAACTGCGGGATGTGCATCGCCGTCTGTCCGGTCGGCGCGCTGACTGACCGGCACTTTGGACATCACCCATGGGAGCTGGACACGACCGAAACCATCTGCGGCTTCTGCGACGTGGGCTGCACGCTCAACATCGAGTCGAACAAGGGGATCGTGCGCCGGGCCAGCCATCTGTGGGAGCGGGGCGTCAACCACGGCTACACCTGCGAGCGTGGCAAGTGGGGACACGAGCAGATCCAGTCACCCGATCGCACTTACTACCCACGAGTGCGGGGAGCCGACAGCAAGTATTACGAGATCACCTGGAACGAGGCACTCGACCAGGTTGCGTCGGTGCTCCCCACGTACATTGGTAGCGAGTTTGCGGCGCTGACTTCTGCCGAGAGCACCAATGAAGAGATCTACAGCCTCCAGCAATTCACGCGTGCCGTCATGCAGAGCAACTCAATCGATCGGTTGCTGACGCCGGAGCAGGCCGGGGTCGAACGGGCGACCCGACAAGCACTGGGGCTTGATGTCGCCAGTACCAACAACATGCAGGAACTCTTCTCGGCGGCAAAGAACCTCATTGTGGTCGGTCCATCAATCTTCGCCACGGCGCCGATTGCCTCCTACTGGATCAATCACGCCCGGCACTATCGCGAGGCGCGGATCACGGTGATCAGCACCGAGCATTACCTGCTCTGCGACCGGGCCGTGCTTTGGATCAAGCCGAATGAGGGCACAACCGATCTCGTGGTCAACGCGATCGCCAGTGAGATCGTGCGCCTGGGCCTGGCCTCCGAAGTGGCGGGCGCCGCGGAAGGGTTCGACGACTGGCGAAACCAACTCGGAGCGATCGACCTTGACGCCGTGTCCGAGACGGCCGGCGTGCCCGCCGCTCAGATCACCGAAGCCGCAATCCTGTTCATTACCAGCAAGCAGGTCGCACCGGCCCAGGTGCCGGAGGGCGGATTTCCGCCGGGCGCGATCTTCAACACCGTCGCCCACCAGGGGGCCAGCCAGCCCTACGGCGATGCCGAGCAGGTTGCACTGGCCTGCACCAACCTCAGCATCCTGACCGGCAACGTCGGACGCGCCGGTGGCGGCGTGACCTCGCTGCGGGGACCGGCCAACTACCAGGGCGCAACAGACATGGGCGCCACACCAGGCTGGCTGCCGGGTAGCGTGCCTGTGAGCGATGGAGCGGCTCGCCAGCGCTTCGAGCAAGCGTGGTCCAATCGAACCGAATCCGGAATCGTGTCCCTGCCGGCCTCTGATGGCGTGGCGCTCAGCGATCTGCCGCGGGCGATCGAGGCCGGCGAGATCAAGGCGCTGTGGCTCGAAGCCGGTTTGCGAACCCGCGATTCGGTGATCGACGAGGGCCTGTTCGAGGCGCTCAAGCACCTCGACTACCTGGTCGTCGTCGACGGTTTCAACTCACCATTCTCGGAAATCGCCGACGTGGTGCTGCCACTCTCTCTCAACCTCGAGAAGGATGGGACGTTCACCAGCTTCGATCGAACGGTCCAGCGTGTGCGCGCCGCGGTTCCGGCGCTCGGCGAAGCGCACGACAGCACCGAAATCCTCGGTGCGGTCGCTGACCGGCTTGGGTACACGTTCCCAGCCGGTCACGCCAGCCAGGTCATGTCGGAAATTTCGACGATGGTTCCGGGCTATTCCGGCGTAACATACGCGCGCCTCGAGCGCGGCGGCATCGTTACGCCAGTGGAGCGGTTTGGCGAGCAGGGCGCGACGATTCTGACCAATGGAACTGGCCCGCTGCATCCGCGAATGGTCACCCTGGACATGCAATCGACAACGACCAGTCAATCGGCCAATTAGACATGGGAAAGGCAAACGATGTTCGACGAGGTTAAAGGTTTCGGCGTCACCCTAAGGAGACTCGTCGTCCCCAAGGTGGTGCAGGAGTATCCGGAGGTCAAACGACCCATGGCGCCACGGTTCCGCGGTTTGCCGTCGCTCCGGGCAGATCCGGACACCGGTGAAGCACTTTGTGTCGCGTGTGGGCTCTGTGCCCGGATCTGCCCAACATCGTGCCTCGATATGCACGTCGTTCCGTCCGAGGAGGGAGACCGTGAGCTGGGCGAGTTCATCCTCAAATCCGGGCGATGCATGTTTTGTGGGTTGTGTGCCCAGGTCTGCCCGGTCGATGCGATCACGATGAGTCAGGAGTATGAGCTCACCGTGCTGGAACGCGACGGTCTCATTTACACCAAGACCGAGCTGGCCGCGATCGGCGCACAGGCCCCGATCTGGTGGGATTCCGGTGTCGGGCCGGAGAACCAGCAGACTAACGCGTCCAACCGGTATGATCGCTTCCGTGACCACGCCTCCGAGCTTTACTAGCCGGCTTCCAGACGTTTCGCAGTAGGAACCGGTGGTCATGGCACTCGATGCCAGGGACCACCGGTTTTCTTGTCTCTAGCCGGGAGAACGGCAATGACCACGGAGTATCCCATCTACATCGGCGGCGCCTTCGTACAAACGCGGACGGAAATTACAGTCACGAACCCCTTCGACGGCAGCTCGGTCGGCACGACCTGGCTGGCTGGGCCGGACGATCTCGACCGCGCCACCCGCGCCGCGGAAACCGCCTTCAGGAGCTTCGGCAAGACCGCGGTGTTCGACCGGGTTGACCTGTTGAAGGCGCTCGCCGCCAAGCTCAAGAAGCGACGCAGCGATGTGATCGACATCATCGTCCGGGAGGCAGGAAAACCGGTCGGGGAAGCGACGACCGAAGTCGATCGTGGCGTGTTCACGATCGAGACCGCCGCCGAGGAGGCAAAGCGAATCCAGGGAGATGTTATCCCGCTCGATCTCCTACCGTCATCGAAGGGCAGGTTCGGCATCGTCCGGCGCTTCCCGATCGGGCCAATCGCCGGGATCTCGCCGTTCAACTTTCCGCTGAACCTGGCGTTGCACAAAGTGGCTCCGGCCATCGCCTCCGGCAACACGATCGTGCTGAAGCCACCTACACTCGCTCCGCTCACGATGCTGTTCATCGCCCAGCTGGCCGACGAGGTGGGAGTTCCAAAGGGAGTGCTTAACGTCCTGCCGATGGACCGAACGACCGGTGACCAGCTCGTGTCAGACGACCGCTTCAAGCTGCTGTCGTTCACCGGCTCGCCGGATGTCGGCTGGGACATGAAGCGCCGGGCCGGGGTGAAGCCGGTGGTGCTCGACCCTTGGTGGCAACGCGGGCGTGACCATCGACGATGACGCCGACCTCGACTTCGCTGTGTCCCGCATCAAAACCGGCGCTTTTGCCTACGCCGGTCAGGTCTGCATCTCGGTCCAGCGGGTCTTCATCCACGAGTCGGTGTACGAAACCGTGCGCGACCGCGTCGTCGATGCAGCCTCGAAAATACGGATGGGAAATCCATCCGACGATGCGACCGAGCTCGGCCCGATGATCGACGACAAGGCGGCGAAGCGCACCCAATCCTGGATCGAACAGGCTGTCGAAGAAGGTGCGACCGTGCTTTCCGGCGGCAAGGCTCGGGACCGCTTCTTCGAACCGACGGTCATCGAGAATGCCAATCCGAAGAGCTTCGTCTGTTCGCGCGAGGCATTCGCACCGCTGGTCACGCTATTCCCGGTAAAGTCCTTCAGTGAGGGAATCCGGCGGCTCAATGATTCGGAGTACGGACTACAGGCCGGAGTCTTTACGAACCGGCTGGAGAATGCCTTGACCGCCTTCGAGCGTATCGAAGCCGGTGGCGTGATCATTAATGACGTGCCGACCTACCGGATCGACCACATGCCCTACGGCGGCGTGAAGTCGTCCGGACTCAGCCGCGAAGGTGTTCGCTACGCGATCGAGGACATGACCGAGCCGCGCCTGATGGTCATAAACCGGCTGGCTAGCCAGGCACTCGACGGCGGTGACGAGGCGTAGATGACGTCTCCCGTTCTGGCAGGGGAGGCCCTTGTGGCCTCGCGCCGCAAAGGGGTCGTGGAACTGCGGGAGCACACAAGGTGCTCCCTACCCGTTGGCGCACGTGCTTCAAACCTCAATGAGGCTCCGGAGCGTGGCGAGATTGCGTCGGTCGTTTTCGCCGGCGTCATCCTTTTCGGTTTCAAGAATGCCGGGCAACCCGGCCAGCCGTGGATCGTTTACGAACTGACGGAAGCCTTCGAGTCCGATTTCGCCGGCGCCGATGTGGTCATGCCGGTCCTTGTTGCTGCCGAGCGGATTCTTGGAGTCGTTGAGATGGATGACCTTGAGCCGTTCGAGGCCAATCGCGGCGTCGAACTGAGCCATCGTCTCGGCGTAGAGCTCGGGCGTCCGATAATCGTAGCCGGCCGCAAAGATGTGGCAGGTATCGAGGCAAACTCCAACCCGGGCCTTGTGCTCCACCAGATCGATGATCGCCGCTATCTCCTCGAACGACCGGCCAAGCGTAGTGCCCTGACCCGCGGTGGTTTCGAGAAGGGTAAGCGTGGGATTGTTGGGCATCGCGTCGAAGATTTCGTTGAGCGACTGGGCGAAGCGGGCAATACCGGCCTCCACGCCACTGCCGGTGTGAGCCCCGGGGTGAGTGACCAGATGTGGCACGCCCAGCGCGTCACAGCGTTGCAGTTCATCGGTGAACGCCGGAAGCGATTTCTCCAGGATGTCTGACTTCGGCGAGGCCAGGTTGATCAGGTACGAATCGTGGACCACCAGTTTGGTAATGCCCGTGCGCTCCACCTCGGCGTGGAACCGATCGACAACGTCCGGATCCAGCGGTTTGGCGATCCACTGCCGCTCGTTTTTCGAGAACAATTGTAAGGAATCCACGGGTATGGCCTCACCCCGCGCGAGAGCCTTGTCCACACCGCCTGAGGCCGACATGTGAGATCCGAACGCCAACGTCATTCGTTCCTGCTCCCTGATTCTGGTTGACTACCGGTTGATGCCCGAAATCAAGGATTCCAGGCGTTTGGGGTTGTGGCCGACGACAACGTCGCCGGCACCGATCACGATTGGACGTCGAAGCAAGGTCGGCTCTTCAACCATGAGGTTGAGCAACGCATCGTCGCTCAGTCCGTCGATTTCGGCCTGGCGATCCTTGTAGACCTTGCTTCGCGTGGAGAGCACGTCCTTCACTGACAAATCTGCATCGTGCAGGAGCGAAGACACTTCCTCCCGCGAAAATCGATCCCGAAAATAATCTCGACTCACATAATCCACGCCAGAATCCTTCAGCCAGGCATCAGTTTTCCGGCATGACGTACAGGACGAGTAGATGTAGGATCTGATCACCATTGCCTCCCGTGGCAGACCATCGAACTTCTCCCTCCATGTTCGCATATGGCGCCGAATCCAGCGCAACCGAGGCACCGTGATACACTCAACACGCCTTGCAAGGCCCCTCCATGCCGCGTCCGTATTCCCGGAGTTGACACCACTTGAATCAATCACCAACGTCAGCGCCGGTAGCAACATCACCAGTCTGCCAACCTCCCCCCGAGCTCTCGTTCGTCATTCCGGTCTACAACGAAGCGGGTAGGATTGAGACATGCCTCGATCGTCTGGGGGAATGGATGTCCCGGCGCGACGAGCGAATCGAGGTGCTCATCGTCGATGACGGGAGCTCCGACGACACCCTCGCGATCGCGACGCAGGCGGCGATTGGCAATTCCGCGATAACGGTGGTAAGCGAACCGCATCTCGGCAAGGCGAACGCCGTGCTGGCGGGGTTGTCGACCGCCCGTGGGACGTATGCCGGCTTCTGCGACGTCGATCTCGCAACGCCGCTCGCAACCTGGGACGATTGTGCTGCTGCATTCGCCAATGGTGCCGATATCGCGATTGCCTCCCGCGAGGGCACTGGGGCGATCCGGGTTGGCGAACCCTGGTACCGGCACGCCATGGGCCGTGCCTTCAATGGCCTGATCCGGCTATTGCTCCTGCCAGGCATCCACGACACCCAGTGCGGGTTCAAGTTCTTCCGGCAAGAGGCGCTGGAGATCATCCTGCCGCGCTGCCAGCTCTATCGCGACGCAATGGTTGTCCAGCGGCCACGCGTAACGGCCTTCGATGTCGAGCTCCTGTATATCGCCAGGCGGAATGGGCTCACCATCGACGTTATCCCGATCACGTGGACCTATGGCGAACACACCAAGGTCAACCCGTTGACGGATACGCTCCAGAATCTTCGCGATGTGCTAAACGTGCGCTGGAACGGCTGGCGCGGCCGGTACGACTGACGGGATACCGGCATCGACCATACGCGACTGGGAGCGGTCGCCCCGAGCCTGCGAGGACTCATCTCGACCCATAGACCGCCACCGTTGCCTCCTGCTGCGCACACCGGTCAATAACGAGCTTTGCCACTACCAACCGGATTCTGGTGCGACCACGCGCCACGTTGTCTACCGCCTGGAAAACTGGCGTTCGAGCTCGGATTGCGACATGTGGAGCATGGTCGGACGGCCGTGGCCGCAGGCACGTGGCTGCGACGTGCGTTCCAGCTGGGCGACAAGCTCACGCATTTCCTGTAACGTCAGGGCTTGACCAGCCCGGATCGAGGTGTGGCAGGCGGCACTTATGGCCACCGAATCGAGCCACGAGTCACCAACGCCGCCCTCGGCTAGTTCCTGGAGGATGAGATGCATGCGATCAGCAATGTCTACTCCTCGGATCATCGCCGGTACCGACCGGATCGCCACCGATCGTTCGCCAAATCGATCGATCTCGAAGCCGATTTCGCGAAGTTCTTCGACGGAGCGATCGAAGGCGGTCAGCTCGTCTGGCGAGAGTTCCACAACCAGCGGGTCCAGCATCGGTTGGCGCTCGATTGCCTGGTTTTGCATCTGTCCGAGGATCTTCTCGTACATGACCCGCTCGTGGGCGGCGTGCTGGTCGATCATGAACATGCCCTCGGGACCTTCGGCAACGATATACGTCGCTCCGACCTGGCCGAGCACCCGCATGACGGGAACTCCTGAGGGATGTGGCCGGATCTGGGACGGTCCCGAATTCTCGGATTCCTGGGGCGCCTGGGAGCCAAACCCTTGCTGCGCGACCCAGGCACCGAAGGAGCCCTGTTCGATCGAGGCTCCACGCGGCTCAGGCGCCGTGAAACCCACCTGCGGCAGGACATCCTGATGCTGAAGCATGAGTGCTTCATGCGTCGCCCGTTGCACCGCCCGGCAAACCGCGCGTTCATCGACGAACTTCACCTCCGCCTTGGTCGGGTGCACATTGACATCGACCTGTCCTGGGTCGAGTTCGATCCTGACCATCCCGATCGGATGCCGTCCCACCATCAGCAGACTATGGAATGCTTCTTCCAACGCATAGGCGAGGGCCCGGTGCTGGACCATGCGCCCGTTGACGAAGAAAAAGAGATTCTGGCGATGAGACCGGGTCACACGGGGGCTGCTGATCCAGCCGCTGATTGTCACGCCTGGAACAGCGGATTCAGACCCCGCGGAACGAAGCATCAGGACCTCTTCGGCGAGCTCCGTACCGAAGACGCCGATCGCGGCGTCAACGTCTTCACCAGTACCCGGTGTGGAGATGACCCTGCGGCCCGCATTGGTGAGCGACCAGCGGATGTCACTCCGGTTGCAGGCATAAGCGCCGATCAGACGTGAGATATAGGACGCCTCGGTTGACGCCTGCCGCAGGAACTTTCGCCGGGCCGGTACATTGCCGAACAGGTCGCTCACGTTCACTGTGGTGCCGGCCGGCACCGCTTCGACGCGCGGTGGAACGGTCACGCCGTACTCAAGCGCAATCCGGGCTCCAGCCGGGCTTCCCCTCGCGGTCGAGTGAACCACGAGGCTGGAGACGGCTCCGATACTGGGGAGTGCCTCCCCCCGGAAACCAAGGGTCGTCAGTCGTTCCAGATCATCGAAACCCGTGAGTTTCGAAGTGGCGTGGCGAAGGACCGCCACGGAGAGATCATCGATCGACATGCCGGCGCCATCGTCGGAGACTCGGATGAGCGAGCCGCCGCCATCCGCGATTTCGACAGCGATCCGGGATGCGCCCGCGTCGATCGAATTCTCGATCAGTTCCTTGACTACGGACGACGGCCGCTCGACGACCTCGCCGGCGGCGATCTTGCCAATGGTATCGGATGTAAGCAGTTGGATTGGCATGGTGCAGCTATCCGGGTTGAGGCGACTTGCGGAATCATTCATTGGTGATTTCGATCATGTGCGGAGCAAGCATCGCTCCTCTGCCGCAACCGTTCACGATCAGCGGAAATGCAACTCGGGTAGTTGGGCAATCAGGCGATCGAGATCGGGTTCGCCAATGATCTCACCCCGGCGATGGCGCGACACGAACTGGCTGCTCCCATCGAACAGCCGCCACAGCGCCTCAGTCGCCCGTGTGATGCCGATCCGCGGGCTAGCCCAGATCTGAGTGTCGGCCACTCCCGGAGCAAGCAACACACCAGTCTCGGCTCCGAGGGGCTGCAACGTGTCGGTTAGCATCGTACCCACTCCGCGGCTCAGGCTTCCGGGCCCCACTAACAGCGCCGACTGCTTTGGCAACCGCCGCGCCTTCGCCAGCTCCAGTCCCTTGACCGGATCCTCCGCCGCCCGGAGCAGCACCGCGCCGTATTTACCTGATTCATGCGCGACGATGTTCGTCATTGTGTGCAAACCGTACGACCGCTGCATGTAGAGAACACCCGGGGCGGAGCCGATGGTTTCCCGTCCCACACGGTACATCGTCGCGTGTGAGGCCAGGTCCTCCATACCACCGTAGGCTTCGACCTCGACGATGCGGGCCACAACCTGGTCACCATTTCGATCAACGACCAGCATCGCTCCAACGAGGTCGTGGGCAACACGCATCGGGTGACGCATAAACCATTCGCGTTCGAACGGCTCAGCGACAGCACCCGAGTCGAGCACCTTAGTTCCCCAGGTCCGCAAGTCGACGCTCGAGCACGGCAATTTGTTCCATCGCTCGGGCAAATCGCTCGCGTTGCACTGCAACCACCTTCTCCGGCGCCCGGGCCAGGAAAGATTCATTCCCAAGTTGGGCTTCGGCCCGGCCCCGCTCCAGTTGCGCCTCCGCCAGTTCCTTGCCAAGCCGATCGCACTCGGCGTCAAGGTCGACCATCTCAGCCAGCGGCAGCGAAGCAACGACGCCATTGGCCAGGACCGTCAGGGACTGCGCGGCGTGCTGGGGATCGCCAGGGCGGATCACCAACTGGTCATCGGCAACCCGTCCCAGGAACCCGAGCTCGCCGCGCATCGATTCGAACGCATCGGTCAAAGGTCCCGGGTAGACGTCTGCGCCGATCCACATCGCCGGTTCGACCCCGGCTTCGGCCCGGGCGTTGCGGATGCCGCGCACCAGCTCGATCAAGGCATTGAAGGCTTCTTCCGCTTCCGGGTCAGGCGTCCCAGGTTCCGGCCAGGAAGCCACCATGATGCTCTCACCGACGTGAGGCACCTGCTGCCAGAGGGCTTCAGTGATGAACGGCATGAACGGGTGCAGCAACTTGAGACTGCGCTCCAGCGTGTAGGCGAGCACTTGCGGCGCCTGGGACGATTCGTTGCGGAGGCCGACCTTGGCCGCCTCGATGTACCAGTCACACAGCTCGGACCAGATGAAGTCGTTGATCTGACGGCCCGCTTCACCGAAGAGATATCCCTCGATGAGCCTGGTCGACGAGCGGGAGACTTCGTCGAGCCGGGAAAGGATCCACCGGTCGGGAACGGTCAGTTCGCCTGTTGGCCGGGCAGGGCCGTCCGCATCCAGTTCGACATGCGCTTCCCCGATCGAGCGCAGCGCGAACCGGGTGGCGTTCCAGAGCTTGTTGCCAAAGTTCCGACTGGCTTCCACCCGCTGGATGCTCAGGCGGCTATCGTTTCCGGGCGACGCCTGGGTCACCAGCGTGTAGCGCAGGGCATCGGCTCCGTATTCGTTCGAGACCTCGATGGGGTCGATCACGTTGCCCTTGGTTTTGCTCATCTTGGCGCCCTCGACATCGCGGACGATGCCGTGGAGGTAGACCGTGTGGAATGGGACCTCACCCATTAGCTCGATGCCGAAGAAGACCATCCGGGAAACCCAGTGAAAGAGAATCTCGTAGCCAGTTTCCATCACCGATCCGGGATAAAACCGTTTCAGGTCAGGCGTCTCATCCGGCCAGCCCAGCGTCGAAAAGGTCCAAAGTCCGGAGCTGAACCAG